>NZ_JAACSD010000013.1:0-149379 GCF_009994065.1 Shewanella vesiculosa | reverse complement strand
TGTTGCGGGGCGGCTGGGCTAATTCATTTATAAAGAGTAAAGAGGGAATAGCCGTTGATTTCCTCTTGGTCTGGTGTGGGCGAAGCACCACGACTTTAGTGGCCGCAGGTCATAGCCTAACCAACTTTGGGGCATCAATGCGTTAGCGACTTATTGTAAAATGAGTCTAATTTAATCTTTAACCTTTACCCAATTCATGTATTTCTCATCAGCAATACTCAACATATCTAAATCTTCAGTGGTATCGCCGTAAGCATAAACACAATCATAATGATCTAAATTAAAACGTTCACAGATCCGTTTAGATTTCATTTTTTCACTACAATCGCCTGAGGTATAAAAGCCAGATAATTTGCCATTGTTTACCGCTAACTCACTACAAATCAACATCACTCCTAATTCATTACACCAATGCTTTAAATAGATATCAATGGATGCAGATACCACAACAACATGATCGCCGTTATCTTTATGCCAGCGAATTTTATCAAGTGCGTGTGATCGAATGAACTGAGGAATAACTTGTTTGGTAAAATCCAATCCCATTACATCAAGCGCATGGTGTTCTTTTTGATAAAAAGCGACAAAACTGGCAATGGGGCGCATTTTATTGGCAGGAAGTATGCCCAATTTATACATAATCACAAAAGGAGCGAGCAACACATTACCTACTATTAATCGAGCACCTGTGGTCGAGTAACGTAAAAATTTACTATACATATCGGCATTCGTAATCGTGCCATCAAAATCAAATAAGGCTAAATTCACTTTAATCTCCTTTAATGCATTAGCTTTTATGGCGATGATTAAGTGACTCACAATCTATTGACTGAATATATATAAATTTTCTGCTTCGATTCAGATTCGATGTCATGACACTTATTAGCTGAAAAAATAAAATATGCTACTCAATTATAATTGCTGCAACCTTTGAACATGCTGCATCAGTAAAGTGTCTAACACTTCAGGGCTTAAGCTAAATATTTGTACTATTTCTTCGCCGGTTTTAGAAAGCGTTGCTTGCTTGTCTTCAAAAGTAATATGTAAACCTAACGCTTTTAACGTCTGCTGATCATAACTGTATAATGGCGTGTTTCGTTTATCTTTTAAGCTTGGCATCATCCCCAATACTGTGACAGCTTGATTAACCTTAACCTTGTCAAAAAATACACGTTCGGCTTGTTCCCACTGCAAAATATATTCAACCATAGTTTTGCTGTACTTACTTAAGTCTTCCGAGCCGTATAATAGTGGTTGTAACGCCCCACCATGCCAACCTAACAGGGCATCTTGTTTTATCGTCACATCATCACTGGCCGTTACAACATAATTAGCACAAGATGACGCACAGACTTTATCGACTGTGACCTTTAATTTATGCCGATATACCAATTCACCTAATCGTATTCCAGCAAACACATCGCCCCCACCACTAGTAATAACCAATGAGGTGATTTGAGTTGAGCTATTTGCTATACCTTGTTCAAAGGCGGCAACATTGTCTGGGTTAATTTCACCGTTATAATTAATGGTATTGGGAAGTAAGGGATCGATAACAAGGCTGAAAGGAGGTTGTTTGCTTGCACAACCGGTTAAGGTTAGCAGCATAGCGAGCAGTAGATAACGCATTCATATTCCATCATGATGTTGAGTTGGCAAAAAATTAGCACAACAAGTTCATTATCCACAAGTAAATGATGTCACTTCCTCGATAATATTGATTAATCAGACTCTAACTGAACATTATTGCCAAATACCTCTTATTGCAGGTCGTTGGACTATATAGCTTTTAGATTATGTTGCTGCTTTAACCATCCGGTTTCATTTTGATTGAGTGCGTTGAAGACTCTTTATAAAAGAATGCATGAGCCTGACATGGCCTGTCTCGCACATCTGACCTATATGGATATTGGAAATGTCATAATGATGTCGGGAACATCATTGACCATGTGCTTTAAGGTATTCAGACATCCTGTCTATCAGATTCCCATAGGAAGCGTTAGTATTTTACTGTTTATTAATAAGATGGCCGAAGCGGAACTCAAACTAAGCCAAAAGCTGGCTCAATCCCCATGGCGACCTTTTCGTATATGTTGTTTTGTAAATAGCGAAAATGTTGCGGGGCGGCTGGGCTAATTCATTTATAAAGAGTAAAGAGGGAATAGCCGTTGGTTTCCTCTTGGTCTGGTGTGGGCGAAGCACCACGACGTTAGTGGCCGTAGGCTATAAAAAAGCTGGATTCCGGCTCAAAAAATAATGCCGGAATGACAGCAACATTGGCCCTACTCTATTGGTAAAGCTGCATCTCCGCCCCACACAGCCCAAGAACCATCGTATAAAACCGCTTGATGGTGTCCGGCTACATAGGAAGCTAAAATCAAAATACATGCGGTAATGCCTGAACCGCAACTAAACACTCGTTGAGCATTATTACTGGTATCTAAGGTCGCGAAAATAGTATGCAATTCACGAATCGATTTCATTTTAAAACCATTTAATACCTGCGCAAAAGGCAAGTTGAGCGAACCGGGAATATGACCACTGCGCATGCCCACTCTAGGCTCTGGTGAGGTACCATTAAAACGCCCTGCTGCACGAGCATCAATCACATCAACATTGGCATGGCCAAGATGGGTTAACACAAACTCAGTGTCACACATTTTGTGTTGTTGCAAACGACCTTTGATATCGCCTAAGTGAGTAGCAGATGAGAATTGGCGGACGGTATCTCGTCCTTCTGCATGCCATTGTGGTAAACCACCATCGAGTACAAATACCTTATCAAAACCCATAGTTTTGAAAGTCCACCACGCTCGCGGAGCAGAATAAATACCTTGATTGTCGTAAATCACTACTGTGCTGTTATGGGTTATTCCCAATGACTGCGCAGCATCAGTAAACTGCTCAGCCGTAGGCATTGCATGAGTTTGTGATGATCGATGATCAAAAAAAAGCTTGTCCATTTGGCATGATAACGCGCCAGGGATAACGAAAAGTTCATCGTATACTAATGGCTCTTTTCCCAGCACAATTTCCATACTGGCATCAAGTAACACAAGCTCAGGATCATCAAGATGTAATGCTAACCAATCAGTTGTCACTAAAGGATTATTCACGATTAACCTCACTGCAATTTGTTTATAAAACAACAATATTGCACTGTCATAACGCAATAGCAAGTCATTCAGCTATTGATAGCAATTAACCTCATTGTGCTCGATTAATATCCATATCTTTATTCGCTGGATAAATGAAATCCTACACCTTAAATTGTGACACTAGCTGGTTTAACTGCTCAGCTAAACGGGCTATTTCAGCACTTGAACTGCGGGTTTGAGTTGAAGCTTGTGAGTTTTCTTCGGCGATACGTTTAACATTAATAATATTCTCGTTAATGCTCTCAGCCACTGAACTTTGTTCTTCTGCGGCGCTGGCTATTTGCATGTTCATGTCATTGATCAAATTTACAGCATTCGTAATTGATTTTAGTGCAGTATTGGCTTTACTGGCTTGCGCTACACAATGTTCAGCTTGTGTTTTTCCCTGGCTCATCACAGAGACGGCATTTTCTGTTCCGGCCTGAAGCTGTTCTATAATGGTCTGGATTTCAGACGTTGACCTTTGAGTTCTCTCTGCAAGAGTGCGAACTTCATCAGCCACAACGGCAAAACCTCGCCCTTGCTCTCCTGCTCTAGCGGCCTCAATAGCAGCATTTAACGCAAGTAAATTGGTTTGCTCTGCAATACTTCGAATAACACCTAAAATGGAACTGATGTTTAGGACTTCTTTTTGCACTTCGTGTAATTTCTCTGAGGAATCATTCACACTCGATGACAGAGAATTGATAGAGCTTATTGTTTGGTCCACAACTTGTGAACCTGATAATGATTCAATATTTGCCTGATTAGCGGCATCAGCCGCTTTTGCCGCACTATCTGCAACATCATGAACGGTTGCAGCCATTTCATTCATTGCGGTGGCAACCATATCCGTTTCAGATTCTTGTCGAGAAATCCCATTGGACGTTTGTTCTGTCACAACAGCGAGCTCTTCAGATGCTGATGCTAACTCAATACTGGCGGCATTAATTGTGGTGAGCATCAGTTTTAATTTAGTTGAAGTATCTTGAATAGCATTCAGCAACATACCCGTTTCATCTTTACTGCTACTCTCTAACCGAACCGTTAAATCGCCTAAAGCCAATTGATTTGCCGCATTAACAGCGGTTTGGATGGGCCGAGTAATACTGATGGTAAGAAGATATGCAATAACGAGCCCTATGACGATTGCAGCGATAGACATGATCAATGTGAACTGAATACTGTCTGCAATGGTGACATCAAGCTCAGAGCCTAATGCTTTTTGCTCATTCATTACTGAGAGTTTGATGTCTTCTGTGGCATGAGCGATTTTAGGGCCATGCACATCTAAAACATTTTTAATTAAGTTATTTCTGCTGACAATAGAATCATGTACCTGATTCATTGATGCTAAGTAAATTTTATGGTTTTTTTCAAACTCGAGCATTAAACTTCTTTGCTCGCTTTGATTAAGATTTTTATCGAGTTGATCGAGCTTAGTTGCCATCAGATTAGTCATTTTCTCAAGGGCTAAGCCAAAATCACTTTCTTGATTAGTTTGCAAATACTTCACCATAAATAAACGCCCCATTAGCAGGGTGTCTTTAACATAACTGGCATAATAAACCGCTTGATTATCTTCATTATCATTTGACGATTGAATAAGACTTTCTATGGTGGCAAGCATTCTCTCTCCGCTTGGTACCAGCTGAGTGTCATTGATTTTATGTCTTTGTCGAATCAACTCAACAACCTGCTCAAATGATTGTTGGTAAGTGCGAAATGATTCTTCAACAAAGGTAATCTGCGCGGCTCTCTCAGGCGCCTTGATTTGCTTTTTCGCTTCCTCAAGGTAAGTTTTCATTTTGGTCACATCACTGTTGTACTCGACTAAATCTTCATCGGACTGGCTGATGAGATAATCTTTCACCTTAATACGCACCAATAACATATTAGCCTGAAGTCTTCCGGCGATATTCGTGTCTTGTGCTAGTGATTTATAATGAAGAAAACTCGAACCAGATGAGTTAAGTGCGCTAATGCTAGTCACCACAACAATTGCAAGTAGTATGAGCACCAAACCAAAACCGCCACTGATTTTTGCACCGAGCTTTAGATTGTTAAACATGAGTCACCTCAAATAATATCAACTAGCAAAATTGTGATTAGCTGAATGTCGCCATCAACAGCTAAAAGGATATAACCAGCAAATATTATTACCAATATCTTGCCAACATATCAATTTAAATAATTGATTTAAAATGCTAAAAACCATATTTATCAACCAATGATAAAACCAAAGGTTGACATTTAAATTGATAATTAATACTTAAGGCTAGTGTTAAATAAAGAGTAAATAAGAAATACAAAGGTAGCTAAATAACAATGAAAACTGAGAAATTTGACGGGAATGACTAGGACAATAGTCGCTGGATGAAGCATATTTGGCGGCAGTACTCACCACATAAGGGGGGCTAGAAAGGTGTTACTTTTAGCAATATGCTTTTGCATCTATGCTGATATGTTAATCATAAATAAACCGTGAGATCATCCTGCAATCAATTTATCATCTGACTAATTTTGAATCATTTATACACTGTGGTTTAGGGCGAGTAATCACATTCTTTAGCTTGAATACCTACTAATAAAAAAGCCCTTTATTAGCAAATAAAGGGCTTTTCACATCTAAAACCTTAGTGACTATAGAGCAATCCAAGTCGCTTTAAGTTCAGTGTACTTATCAAACGCATGTAATGACTTGTCGCGGCCATTACCAGACTGCTTATAACCCCCAAATGGAGCCGTCATGTCACCACCGTCATAATGGTTTATCCACACCATACCGCTGCGCAGCGCTTTAGCCGTTTTATGGGCTTTACTTAAGTTTGAGGTCCACACACCAGCAGCTAGGCCATAGATAGTGTCGTTGGCAATCTTAATGGCTTCTTCCATGCCATCAAATTCAATAACCGATAACACAGGACCAAAAATCTCTTCACTGGCAATTTTCATGTCATTTTTAACATTACTGAAAATAGTCGGTTGCACAAACATGCCGCCGGTTTCTACCATCACTTGTTTGCCGCCATCAACTAAGGTAGCACCTTGTTCGCTGCCGCTTTTAATATAGTTCAATACATTAGTGAGCTGTTGTTGATCGACCATAGCACCACAAGTGGTTTTAGGATCAAGTGGATGCCCTGGTTGCCAGCCCTGCATTTGTTCAACTATCAACTTGATTAACTCATCTTTAACGCCTGACTCAACCAATAAGCGAGAACCAGCAGTACACACTTCGCCTTGGTTAAACGCAATCGCTACCGCAGCGGCTTCTGCTGCCGCTTTCAAATCTGGTGCATCGTTAAACACAATGTTTGGGCTCTTACCACCAGCTTCCAACCATACCCGCTTCATGTTCGACTCACCCGCATAAATCATTAACTGTTTGGCAATTTTTGTTGAACCGGTAAATACCAAAGTATCAATGTCCATGTGCAACGCCAGCGCTTTACCCACTGTATGACCAAAACCAGGCAATACGTTTAATACGCCGGCAGGAATACCCGCTTCAATGGCTAACTGGGCCATACGAATAGCGGTTAATGGCGATTTTTCTGATGGTTTTAAAATCACACTATTACCTGTCGCTAATGATGGCCCTAGCTTCCAGCACGCCATAATCATCGGGAAGTTCCACGGTACAATCGCGGCAACCACACCAACGGCTTCACGGGTAATCATGCCAATTTCGTTATGGGCTGTTGGCGCTATTTCATCATAAATTTTATCGATTGCTTCACCAGACCAACGGATAGCACGGGCAGCACCGACAACATCAACCCCTTTAGAATGCTGAATGGGCTTCCCCATATCTAGGGTTTCGAGTAACGCCATTTCATCGGCATTGGCTTCAAGTAAATCGGCAAACTTAATCATGACTTCTTTACGTTTTACTGGTGGTAAATTAGCCCAGGTACCCGCTTCGAATACTTCACGCGCATTGGCAACAGCAAGGTTTGCATCGGCTAAATCACAGCTCGCGACTTTGGCAAGAACTTTGCCATCAATTGGGCTGATACAGTCGAAAGTGTCACCAGACACAGCACTTTGATATTGACCATTGATAAATGCACTGCCATTGATTTGTAAACTTGCTGCCAGTGCTTCCCAATCGCTACGACTTGTTGGAGTACTCATTGTGACCTCGAAATAATAAATGGATTGATAAACACCAAAACTAAGAAATAAAGCAGGTGCCAAGACTAATTTGTGCCGTCTAAAATGGATTACTGACACATTTATGTTAATCAATATTGTCACCTGATTATGCTGAACAGCAAGAAATTTTCAATATATTTTACAAAATAGGCACATTTAGTTTAAATAAATGCACAAAACACTTTTATGTTCATTATTTTTGACATAGCATAGCGAATATTCGTCACTCATTATTTAATCAGTTTAAGATGAATCCCTAATAATTGTAGCTATCAATGTAGAGTCAATTTATGAGCGAATATAAGCAAAATGGAATCAGCGATTCATCACAATCTTGGCCAAATATGGCGCACTTTTGGATGCCATTTACCGCCAACAAGCAGTTTAAAGCCAATCCACGTCTCCTTGTTTCGGCACAAGGAATGTATTACACCGATATTGAAGGCAATAAAGTACTCGATGCTACCGCAGGTCTATGGTGTTGTAATGCGGGACACGGAAGGCAAGAGATCTCAGAAGCGGTAAGTAAACAAATTAGCCAAATGGATTATGCGCCGTCGTTTCAAATGGGTCATCCACTTGCATTTGAATTAGCGCATAAACTCAGTCAGCTCAGTCCAGATGGATTAGATAAGGTATTTTTTACCAATTCAGGCTCAGAGTCGGTTGATACTGCACTTAAGATGGCACTTTGTTATCACAGAGCCAATGGTCAGGCATCTCGAACGCGCTTTATCGGCCGTGAGCTTGGCTATCATGGTGTCGGTTTTGGTGGCATCTCAGTGGGTGGCATTAGTAATAACCGTAAAACATTCAGCCAACAATTACTGCAAGGTGTTGATCACCTGCCTCACACTCTCGACATTGCCAATAATGCTTTCAGTCATGGTTTACCTCCACATGGCTTAGATAAAGCCGAAGTACTTGAGCAACTGATTACGTTACATGGCGCGGAAAATATTGCCGCTGTCATTGTCGAGCCAATGTCAGGATCAGCAGGGGTTATTCTGCCACCAGACGGTTACTTGGCGCGCCTGCGTGAAATCACTCAAAAACACGGTATTTTGCTTATTTTTGATGAAGTGATCACCGGCTTTGGCCGAGTTGGTGCTGCTTTTGCCAGTGAACGCTGGCAAGTGACGCCAGACATGATAACCACAGCGAAAGCGATTAATAACGGTGCAATTCCGATGGGCGCTGTATTTGTCAGTAATACCATTCACGATACATGTATGAATGGCCCTAATGAGTTAATTGAATTCTTCCATGGTTACACTTATTCAGGCCATCCGGTTGCCGCAGCGTCAGCACTTGCAACTTTATCAATATATGAAGATGAGCAGTTATTTGAACGCGCTAAGGGACTTGAGGCTTACTTTGAGCAAGCCGTTCACAGCCTTAAAGGACTGCCAAACGTCATTGATATTCGCAATACCGGTTTAGTGGCAGGTATCCAACTGGCACCGAGCGATAAAGGTGTGGGTAAGCGAGGTTACGCCATTTTTGATCACTGCTTTAGGCAAGGTGCCTTAGTGCGAGCAACCGCTGACATCATCGCGTTATCACCGCCATTGATTGTAGAAAAATCACAAATCGACGACATGGTTAATCACATAAGCGATGCGATTAACGCGGTTGGTTAATCGTTTTTAAATACCAATTTCTTGAATACCTATTTTGCTTAGAAGGATCCAGTTCATGCTTAACATTACTCATTTTGTCGATGGGCAACACACACCAGCGAGTCAGCGTAATCAAACAATCTATGATCCTGCAACGGGTGAAACCCGTGGCCAAGTATCACTGGCGAGTCATGAAGAAGTGAGCTTAGCGATTAGTGCGGCCAAAAAAGCTTACCAAACCTGGTCACAAGTCACCCCACTCAACCGTGCTCGGGTATTATTTAAATTTAAAGCCTTAGTCGAGCAACATGTTGATAAATTGGCACAATTAATCACTCTTGAACACGGCAAAGTATTAGATGATGCTAAAGGTGAAATCACCCGAGGGCTAGAGGTTGTTGAGTTTGCTTGTGGCATTCCACATTTGCTCAAAGGCGAACATACTCAGCAAGTCGGTGGCGGCGTTGACTCATGGTCAGTTAACCAATCATTAGGTGTGGTGGCGGGTATTTCTCCGTTTAACTTTCCAGTGATGGTGCCAATGTGGATGTTCCCTATCGCGATAGCCTGCGGTAATGCTTTTATCATGAAGCCATCTGAAAAAGATCCAAGTGCAGTAATGTTTATTGCCGAATTGCTTAAACAAGCCGGTCTACCTGATGGTGTATTTAACGTTATCAATGGTGATAAAGAAGCGGTTGATACCTTGTTAACTCACCCTGATATTCACGCCGTCAGCTTTGTTGGCTCAACCCCTATTGCTGAATATATTTACAGCACAGCTTCTGCTCACGGTAAACGTGTACAGGCGTTGGGCGGTGCTAAAAATCATATGTTATTGATGCCAGACGCTGACTTAGATCAAGCCGTTAATGCGCTAATGGGAGCTGCATACGGTAGTGCCGGTGAGCGCTGTATGGCGATTTCAGTCGTATTGGCGGTTGGTGATGTGGCTGACAAATTGGTGGAAGCATTACTGCCACAAATTAGTGCCTTAAAAGTGGGTAGCGGTGTGACGCCGGAAATGGACATGGGGCCGTTAATTTCGGCGCAACACTTAGCCAAAGTACGTGATTACGTTGATGCTGGCGTGAATGAAGGCGCGACGTTAGTGGTTGATGGCCGCGATATCAGCATTAGCGACCACCAGCAAGGTTACTTTTTGGGTGCGTGCTTATTTGATCATGTCACGCCAAACATGAGCATTTACCAACAAGAAATTTTTGGCCCTGTATTAGCAATAGTGCGAGTCGATACCTATGCCGAAGCCTTGGCGTTAATTAACCAACATGAATTTGGCAATGGCACCGCCATTTTCACTCAAAGCGGCCAAGTTGCACGCCATTTTTGTCACCATGTTGAAGTGGGTATGGTCGGAGTGAATGTGCCCATTCCGGTACCTATGGCATTTCATAGTTTTGGGGGGTGGAAACGCTCACTATTTGGGCCTCTGCATATGCACGGACCTGATGGAGTACGTTTTTATACTAAGCGAAAAGCCATTACGGCTCGCTGGCCACAAGCTAAAAGCGACAGTAACGAACCTTCAGCATTTATCATGCCTACGATGAAATAAGTGAATTCGATGAACAAAAACATTAGCGATATTACCGTGTTTAGTCGCCAATCAACTGCGGTTGAGTCTTATCACTTGGCCAATGAAAAACTGATAACAGGTAATCCATTACAGTCAGTACAAAATCATTTTGAAAGCCAATGTAAGCAATTTAATGTCGGTATTTGGCAAAGTGAGTCTGGCAGTTGGAACATTAATTATAGCGAATATGAATATTGCGACATTCTCGAAGGCACTAGCATCATCACTGACAGTCAAGGCCAACGCTTAACCGTCAGTACGGGTGATAAGTTTGTTATTCCAGCTGGATTTACCGGCACGTGGGAAGTGGTTAATCACTGTAAAAAAATCTACGTTATGTTTGAACAACAGTAACGTTTAACCGCCATGCGGTACAGACGAAACCATGACGGTTTTGCTTCTGATAAGTGGCATACGCAGTAGCTAGATAGCTCAATATCAGTCACTGTATTTTATGTAAATGGAGATAATATCGTGTCGAAAACATTTAAAAGAACGCGAATTGCACTGTTAAGCGGATTAACGTTATCAGCTACTCTTCTGGCTCCGTTAGCCACGGCAGAAGTATCTGGTGCGGTCACTGTAACCAACGATTATCGTTTCCGTGGAATATCACAAACCGCAGGGGATCCAGCGCTACAAGCTAATATCGATTGGAGCCATGAAAGTGGTTTTTTTGTCGGTGCTTGGGGCAGTAATGTCGATTTCGATGAGCCAGATTACAATGGCCCAGACGTCGAAATAGACTTGTATGCTGGTTACTATGGTGAACTTAACGACGATACCAGTTATGACTTAACCTTATATCGTTACAACTACCCAGGCGAAAGCGATCTGGATTATTTAGAGATTAGCGCAGGTATCGACTTCAGTGGTTTCAGAGCAGCCTATTGGTATACTAATGACTACGGTGGAAGCGATCTTGATCTGCACTATACCGAAATCAATTATGGCTGGGAGTTTGCCGAAAACTGGAGTTTAGACCTGCATTATGGCTACAACTTTGGTGACGCCATTGATGATGGTGAAGGTTTTGACAGCTATTCAGATTACTCTGTGGGCGTATCAACCGAAGTCTCTGGTTTTGGCTTATCTTTAGCTTATTTAGACACCGACATGAGTGGTGATTACAAAGTAAGCTCTGGGCTATATAAAAACTCAGGCACAGTACTAGCCAGCGTTAGTTACGCATTTTAACCCCTAGGGGTTAATTGCTACGCAACAGCGCTGATCATTGTTTATCGTATTAGCACTAGTCCATTGTGGCTCACTATGTACAAGTTGCAATGTGACATGAGTGTTGACGATTAAACGGATATCAGCCGGTGTTAAAAACAAAAAACCGCATAATGCGGTTTTTTTATGTTTTAACTATAAACCAAGATTGGATATTGATTAAAAAGGTCATAAAGCAGAAGTTATTTGGTCGACAATCCATTTAGCGATTGCCCTTGGGCTTGCTTTTTAACGCATTGCCAGCCGTCAGCAATATGTTGTAATTGTTCGCGTCGCTGCGGGAATTTATCAGCTAAATCGAGCATTAAAGATGTTTGGATTTCACAGATTTCGGCCCAACGACTAGCATTAGAGAGTGACATATTTAGTCCTTAAATAAGTTATACATCCATTTACATGCACCTGCATCGTCATTAAATGTAGCACATATTCATCGTTTATAAAGCCATTTCGATAACTAAACCAGCCTAAAGATCACCCCCTCAGATATCCATTATGCCCTAGCTTAAATGACAGCAAATTTGCTTTAGGCAGCACTCAAATGACAAAATCATCTTGGATTAATCAATAAGGTCTTAACCATAGAATATAACTTGGATCTAGCGCATATATTTTAATAAATTAGCATTGCATCCAGAGCGTAGCATAGTATCTTATGGTAATAGCCATCGTATAAATATACGGTTTAAAGGAGCAAACTATGGTTGATACCATCATCAAAGTACTGATAATTGCAGTATTATTTTTTCTGGCCTACAAACTAATTTTCAGTGGTAGCCGTGGATTAACCCTTTTTGAAATGCATTTCAAAGATGGCAAACTCAACAGACACAAAGGCAAAATACCAGAGAAGTTTGAGCGAGACTGCCGTGCAATCGCTAAATCAAACAAACTCACTTGCACTATTAGAGCGGAAAAGTCAGGTGACGTGCGTTTACATGTTTCGGCCAATATAGGCGATAACCTAGTACAACAGATCCGCAATCAGTTTCCATTTGAATATTACGATAAAAAACATGTTGATGCGTCTAAGCTTAAAGGCTAATACAGCTTAATGACGAACATAAAAAATGGACTCTAATGAGTCCATTTTTTATGTTCGCAAAGCACCAACCTATAGCTTGGTCCGCTACTTAATCAGCTTGCTTAGCAATAACTAAAGTGACCTGAGCTACCGTAACACCAAACTTAATGATGTCACTTTTATTGATAATGGTTTGGTCATCGACTAAAAACATCCAATCATCAAAATGCACTTGATACTCACTGCCATCAACAGCTAATTGCATATCATAGCGCCAGCGTAATGCGCTGCCGCGCGACTCACCCTCTGCAATACCTAATATATCATTGGCTGTGCCTTGGTAAATACCATTACCTTTGTCAGTAATTTTCCATACTCGAGTTTGTTTTTCGCCATCATCGTAAACAAACCATTCGTTAATCACACCTTGCTTGCCTTGTGGTGTGTCGGTCCAGTGCGCTTCCATAGTCACAGTAAATTTACGCGTCACCTTGCCAGAAAAATCTTGTACTATGCCTGCCGCCGTTAGCTTACCGTCAAAAAATGTGGCTAAGTCTAACTTAGGCGTCGTTTGTTGATAATCTTCAATCGAGGCTGATGAACATGACATCACACCTAAAAGTAATCCGCTAAACAAACACACATGAGCAAACTTTTTAATCATGCCGCGCGCTGAGAAAGATATCTTTTGAGGTATGGATAATAGACTGGTGCGCATTAGTTGACTCCAATTAATTGTTTACGTAATTCGGGGTGACTGGTTTTTTCTGACAACCAGATATCGAGAAAAGCTTCAGGGAACTGACTGTTATTAACTTGATAATATGGCTTATCATTAAGTAAAAATGCTGCATCTTCAGGCGTGTTAACTCTAAACGTGAGTCTGTCGCCCTCTTTAACATCAGGCCATGCTTTGACTATCTGTTGACGATAAAGCTCAATATTATCTTTAGTTAACCCTAGATGCTGCCATTGCTCAATTGTCGCATCAACCAAATCACCGGCATCAATATCGCGGTGATATTGGATGTCGAGAGTCATTGGAAATCGATTAGCTTGATATTTACCGTCGATGGAAAATAATTTAGCGCTATAGATATCCAGCCACAGAAGGCTCATGTCGGCTGTGCCAACTTCAATCAGTGGCACATCAGCTGTGTCGGCTTTAACCAAGGGGGCTGTTGTCGCAAGATGTGAAACACTGTCACCATCATTAGCAAAAGCATCACTGACACTCAACATAACAACAAGTGCTAATACCATTGCGCCCACCACACCAAAGAGTAATTCTGCTAACCAGTGCATCGATTGAGGTATCTGCCAATTTGGCTGCGATTTAGCAGTCTTGGTTAAGGTTTTCATCTAGGATTCTCCAAAACGAGAGCCACCGTTGTAATACGGGAGTTTTTTGCTACTGATTATTAACAGTACGGGAAATAAGCCACTCCAGATCAGTGCCAATATCAGTGCACTCCAAGCATCTCCCAATGGCAGCTCCACGGCATCAAATTTAGCGCCAGCAAGATAACTTAAACAACCAAATACCCCACCCAATACTGACTGTAACCACAGAGGGAACTTTCTGAACACAGATAAGCTGTAGTCTAAACAAAGTGCAAAATAGAGCCATAATAGTCCCAACCAATAAGGGATATTAGCGAATTCAAATACGCCAAACCACACCAATAGACTATCAACCGCGATGCCAATTGCCCCACAAACACCCATAACTAATGCATCATGACGCGCTGATGGTGACAATAAAAAGTGACTAATGATCAATAAAATAGACAGTAATAAGAGTTGATTTTGAGCCAGTACTCCCGCCCACCAAACTAATTGGAAGCACACGGCGTTAATTAAGATAAATAACGTTGGCGGAATACCGTAAGAAGACATAACACCTCACACACAGGATGAGACGTCCCGGTAATATATTACCGGGGATGTAAATAGCAAGATAACACTATCATTGATTAAGATCGGTATTGAGGACGCACGGCAACTAAATGCACTGTACTTGTGGTACGTTCTAAAAAACCACCTTCGCAGTAGCTCAGATAAAACTTCCACATACGAATAAAGTCATCACCATAATTTAAGGCTTTTATTTTGTCGTAAGCAGCATCAAAATTCTCATGCCAATGCTTTAAAGTACGCGCATAGTCTTTACCCATATCATCAATAGACCAGGTGACCATGTCGGTTTTCTTGGCGATGTGACGAGTCATTTCACTCACCGACGGTAAGCAACCGCCGGGGAATATATAGCGCTGTATAAAGTCGACACTCTTGCGATAGCTATTGTAACGTTGGTCGGCAATGGTAATCGCCTGGATAAGCATGCGCCCGTCTGGTTTAAGCATATGCTGCAGTTTTTCGAAAAAACCGCCTAAATATTCGTGGCCGACAGCTTCAATCATTTCAATCGATACGACTCGGTCATATTCACCCGTCAATAAACGATAATCTTGTTTCAATAAGGTAATACTATTTTCAAGCCCTTCTTGCTTCACTCGCGCTAGTGCATAATCGTACTGAGCATCGGAAATGGTCGTGGTAGTAACATGCACGCCATAATGTTTCGCCGCATAAATGGCCAAAGCGCCCCAACCGGTACCAACTTCAAGCAAGGTTTGGCCTGGACTTAAATCTAAACGCTCACAAATGGTGTGCAACTTGTGTAATTGCGCTTCATTTAGACTGCTATCATCTGCCGGATAAAGTGCACTTGAATACATCATTTCTGGGTCAAGAAACTCTTTATACATGTCATTACCTAAATCGTAATGCGCCAGAATATTTCGCTTAGAGCCGGTTTCAGAATTACGATTAAATACATGTTTAATGCGATTGAGACCATTGCTCAACCATGAAAAATAACGCTCGATATTGTCTAGCAAGGCTAAGTTTTTGGCAAAAATCTGCACCACTTTGGTCAAATCAGGGCTACACCAATGGCCTTGAATATAAGCTTCACCAGCGCCAATTGAACCGCCAAACACCACTTGACGATAAAAGTTAGCATGCTGAACCTGCATTGTGGCGTGCACATCGCTTTTAGGATCGCCAAATTCTGAAGTTTGATTACCATCAACAATCGTTAAATGACCTTCAGCAAGATGCGCTAATGCGCGAAGAAGAATTTTCCTTGCCAGGCTGTCAGATAAACTCGCTTGAGTCATACTACTTTCTGTCACCATATTTTCCATGTCATTTCTCCAGTTCATACACTGTCTTATTCGATCGCTTTATTGGCGTAATGCAACTGTAATACGTGATAACCACTTATTTGGTTTACATTTTTCAATAATGATTAATTCAACTTAACGGTCTGCTTGCCAACAAATGGGATCCGTTTAATAAATAACTTCATAGCTTGCCAATAAATACCCAACATAATTTTGAGCGTCATCAATGGGTAACCCAACATAAATTGGCGTATCGAACTTGAGGTAATTAGTTGGCGTTTTAACACTAAACCAGCATCAAATAGCTTATCGTTATTGGCATTTCTATTTTCAATAGTCACTTTCAAATGTTTAGCTGGGGGCGAAATACGCCACAAGTAATGCATATCTAAGTTCATAAAAGGCGACACATGAAACACTTTGTCTGTTTGAGTAGTATTGGCAATATCCACCAGATAACAATGACGCTCATTCCAAGGGGTATTACTCACCTCAGCGAGCATATAGATTAGCTCATCTTGATGATAACAAAAGTAAAAATTGACCGGACTAAAATAAAAACCAAAATGGCGTATCTGCCCAGAAAATATCACTTTATCGCATATTTGTGTAGCACCTAAATGCTCAATGGTTGCCAACACGCGATGTTTCAATGCCACAGCATCAGAGCCTACACAAGCTTGGCTTAACGCAAGTTCCTCACCAAATTGCTGCTCAAGCGCATTGAGATAATCGCTAGGCTTAAATTTAAGTGGGGTAAACTTGTCTGTTGAAAACAACTTACTCACCGCGGTTAATGCTGGCAGTTCATCTAAATCAATTGCCATCATCGCAATGTTATAACCGAAACTGTGCACCTTAGGCGTATGACGGCGATGGTTAACCTTGCCACAATAAATGCCACTGTTTAATTGATCATGTTTCATTACCGATGTGGGTTGATTCATAAACTAATCCCAAAAAGATCGCATACTTCAACCGCACTCCGAACGCCGTCTTCATGAAATCCGTTGTGCCAGTAAGCTCCCGCAAAGTAGGTATTGTGTTTACCATTGATAAGCGATCTTTTTGCTTGAGACTTCATGCTGGCATCATTAAATACTGGATGAGCATAATTAAACTTACGCAAAATTTTACGTTCGTCAATTAACGCCGTTTGATTGAGAGTGACACAGAATGTTGGCGCACTTGCTGGTAAACACTGCAAAATATTCATGTTATAAGTCACACTGGCAGGACGCTGGGCAATATCTTGCTGATTTTTACCATCTAAACGATAATTCCAGCTTGCCCATGCTGCTTTGCGTTTAGGCAGCAGATTAATGTCGGTATGTAATACCACTTCATTATTCTGGTATTCCATCGCACCTAACACGTCGATCTCATCTTGAGTGGCATCAGTTAACATCGCTAATGCCTGATCGCTATGGCAACTTAATACCACATCATCAAAACGCTGCCATTCCCCTTTAGCCACTTGAACATATACGCTATCATCGCTGCGCTTAATACCTGTAACGGGAGAATTAAGCTGAATGCGATCTTTGAAAGGTGCCGTTAAAGCAGGAATATAACTGCGCGAACCGCCTTCAAGTACATACCACTGCGGGCGATCATTAATATTTAATAATCCATGATGTTGGAAAAAACGAATGAAAAATCGCAGTGAAAAACCGCGCATATCATCAATACTGGCAGACCAAATAGCGGCGCCCATAGGTAAAATATAATGCTCACAGAAAAAGGCAGAAAAACCTTGCTGGTCAAGATATTCACCTAGTGAAGCCGTAGGGTATTTATCTGCCTCATAAATCACTTTACAACCATTGTTAAACCGAACTATCTCGCCTAAAAACTTGTAAAAACTTGGACGAAATAAATTACGGCGCTGGGCAAATAAACTCCACAAATTATGGCCATTATATTCAAGCCCCGTGAGTGCATTGTTAACACTAAAGCTCATTTCAGTGGGTATCGATTTAATCTTAAGTTGCGCCATTAATGTTTCAAAAAGCGGATAAGTACGATCGTTAAACACAATAAAGCCTGAGTCGATTGCGTATTGCTGGCCTGCAACTTCTACATCTATGGTAGCCGTATGACCACCAATATAATCATTAGCCTCAAACACAGTTACCGTGTGTTCACGGCTGAGTAAGTGGGCACTCGTTAAGCCTGCAATTCCACTACCTATTACAGCAATATTTTTCATTTCGTTAATCCCTGACACTAAGACTTTATTGTTGATTGACTTGAGCGAGCTATTTAGGAGCCAATAAAGACACTAATAATTTTTCTGGCAATAAAGAGGCTAATTTAAGTAACCAAGTGAATTTGGTTGGAAAATGGATCTCACATTTTTGGCGTTGCATACCGTTATAAATGGCCACAGCGGCTTGCTGAGGCGAGATTTGCATTGGCATAGCAAAGTCATTTTTAGCGGTTAAGGGGGTTTTAACAAAACCAGGGCAAATCACGCTAACCCCAATCCCATGTTTGGCAAGATCAACTCGTAAACTGCGACCTAAATAAGTAATGGCCGCTTTTGATGCGCCATAGGCTTCGGCACGCGGAAACGGCAGATAGGTGGCGCTTGAACTCATCAGCCCCAGCTGAGCACCACGGCCTAAAAGCGGTAAAAAATGTTCTAGACAATAACCCATAGCAACCACATTAGTATTGATCACTCGCGCAAATAAAGCCGAGTCAAAATGCAATGCATCATCAATGTATTCGCAGCTTCCGGCATTCAATACCACTTGCTGTAGCTGCCAACCATTATGCTGCAATAGTTGCTTAAGCTTAGCGGCGGCGGCTTGTACCTGCTCATTATCAGTAATATCAAATTCTAACGGTGTGGCGCCGGTAATCGCCTCTAATGCTTGAGAATTTCGGCCACAAGCTATTACAGCAATACCTTTTTCAAGGTAATATTCAGCTAAAGCTAACCCAATACCTGAGCTGGCTCCAGTAATTAATACGGCCTTGGAACTCGCGTTAACAGTTGCCATTACTTCGCCACCCTATTTTTAAGTAAGCCGATGAGACCTCCTAAAAAAGGCACTTGCTCATAGAGCATTTGTCCTAGGTCAAAGTAGTCTCTATGAGAAAATATCTTATCGGAAAATTTAAGTTGCGACATGCCTTCAACATTTATTAGCTGGCCTTTACATAATTTAGGATGTGTATAACTCATGGTCCAATACAAAGCGGCTTGCTGATTATCAGCACTGATGACCACTTCTTTGATATCAAATTCAATGTGGGTGACGTTTTGATACATGTTGGCAAAATAATGCGTTAATGCTTCCATGCCCTGGACATGATGCATCGGATCTCTAAAGCAAATATCATCGCGATAGACTTGACTGAGTAGAAACAAATTATCTTTATTGAGCTGTTGATACATATTAATAAAGGCATCAACAATAGCCGGATGACCACTCACAGACGCAGAATTGTCCGTATTTAATGGTACTGATTGAGTATCAACTATCGATTGTGCACCTTGCATTAACAGACTCCTACCACGCGACCCTAAAAACTCACGGAACATAAATATAACAATGCCTTATATGACAATCAGATAAAAGCATTTAATGACCGTGAAACAAATAAAAACTTATGGGGGTTGATACGACATACTCGCAAAAGTAGATCAACATGTTAAATGAGCCACACAGCAAAACGCCTAAGTAGAGCTTAGGCGTTAATAAAGTCAGTAATAGTGTGTTTTATTCAGAAACTGAGTAACCTGTTTTGGCCACTGGATGCCAGTATTTATCAACTTCCTGTTGAATAAATGCATGTTTCGCCTTCATCGCGTCGGCTTCAACAAAGCCAATAGCGGCGTGGGCTTTTTCTTTGGTACTGTAATCTGGGTACTCAACTTCAGTAACTGACATTTGACTTAATATGCGGGCCAATACTTCACGGGCATAAGTAACCTGTTCAGTCGATTTATCCAGTAGTTCAATCCCTTCTTTAGGATTATGAGCGTACATACCATGCGATGCAGTGGCAAAATCCCAACGCCATTGTGAATGACGAATAGCCATAATCGCATCATTCATTTGCGCCCATGTAGCCCCCGCATCCCACGCAGCTTTGGCTTCGTAATGCGCCTTAATCAGCAATGACTCTACATGTCGTGCTTTAGCATCAATAGTAGCTTTGGTTTTATCAAGCTTTTTGGTGATGCCCGCTTTACTGCTATGACAATTTGCACAACTACGATCAAAATTGTCTAATGCACCACCAACCTTATGGTCAGTAAATGTAGCGCCTTTTTCATCGGTCGCAGGCGGCATATGACAGGTTATACAGGTCACGCCTTGCTTAGCGTGAGCCGAACGACTCCAATGTTCAAACTCTGGATGACGCGCTTTTAATATTGGGGTTTTAGAAATAGGGTGGATCCATTCGTAAAAGCGACGTGTGTCGTAATACTTTTCAATTTCATCGGCAGTGCTGCCAAAAATCCATGGAATATTAACCTTGTTATTATTTTCAGGCTGGAAATAATAACTCACATGACATTGACCACAAACCTGTGCCCCTTGCATTGTGTGGTTTTGCTTATCAAAAGGCAGTTTAATTTTTGCCATCGCATCTTGTGCATGTGGTCGAGGTAATGCGAGTTTAGCACTGCCATCAAGATGACAATCACTGCAGTAAACAACGGATTTGATTTCACGGCCTAAATCGACAAAATTGGCACCTGAAAAACCTTGAATACCCATTTCTTTAATCAATCTAGGGGCATCGGGTGTTTTACAGGTCCAGCAACTGGCTGATAAACCTTTGTCACCTTCAGCTATTGCAACACCAGTACGCAAGGTATGTGTCACGTCAGCTACAGCAAACTGATGCCCGCGAGGGCTATGATATTCTTTGGCAAATGATGAACCTGCCCATAAAATGATATTGGCAGGATATTGCGCCAGTATATCGTCTCGCTCTACTTGGTCTTCGGTTGCTTGCCATGAGTCATATTGTTGTGGAAACTTTAGTTGATTAGGATCCACCTCAGCACCTTTGAGCGACCAAGAGGTTAGACTCAACAGAGCTATTGCCCCAAGAATAACACTTAAGCCTACCTTGCTTCGCATCGGCTGCGTAGCCTTCATTATCACCTCGATAAGTAGATCCATCATATTGCTAACCTTTGTTTATTCATCACGTTAATTAATCTTTGAGAACTAAGCCTAAAGTACTGCTTATCTATAAATGGGTTCACTGGTTATGACACCGTCTGTTTAACTACCTAGCCGGGTTATTACTTAAATAACTTGATATAAAAGATACAGTGGCCAGATTATCCCGGACGACCATCAAGACGTGGTCGCATTAATATCGGCGCGTAAAACCACACAAATAATCCAAAGCCCATAAACCAACAAGCCCCTGCTGCCCATAACCAAATTTGCGTGTATTCAGGCATCAACAAAGGCATAACGGCACGTAACACTGCAGCAAGCGGCACACATAAAAATGCCCAGGTCATGTTAGGTCCTTGGTAGATATTACGACTAGTATGCCCAAGTGAAACTCTTGAAATCATTGATAAACATAATGAAGCAATCCCGCCAATGGCAAACAGATGCAGCAAGGTACGATAGGCATATTCGTTATCAATATTTACAGCCATTAATAACAGTGTGATAGGCAACGAAAAATACGATATATGTAACGACCATAACATCGGCTCTTTTAGGGTTTTATGTGCTTGCCATCGTGCAAAACGGAGTAAATGTAATATGCCTGCAACAACAAGCAGCAGTTGCTCTGCCCCCTTAGGAAGCCAATGAGTGATGGCTTGAATAAACAGTAAACCCATTGCCAATATTAACGTGTTCTCGAGTGCGATAATGGGATCGGGTTTGGGTTGTTTAATTCTCATTGCGGTAAAAAATGGGATCACGCGGCCACCGACTACAGTGATCACCATGGCGAACCACCAAATCATCCCTTGCCACAATTGAGTTGATAACGAGAAGTTACGTTCAGACAGAGCATAGTAACTGACTAAGTTGACCACTAAGGCCACCAGCAATAGCAGCGGAAACCCAATATTTCGCCATTGCTTAACGGGATAAATACAACGCCACAATGCATAAGCGCTCAAGCCTAAAAATAAGCTGTCGAATATTGCCGGTAAAAATAAAGGAATATTCATTGGCAACAGCAACATCAAGCGAGCAATAAACCAACACCCAAAGGTGATCATTAATACGCGCCCTTTAATGGTCGGTTGGTTAGTCCACGCCTGAACGGCTGTGAGTAAAAAGCCACATACTATCGCCATGGCAAAGCCGAATAACATTTCGTGAGGATGCCACCATAACGGCACCACGTTAGCCCAAAATTCACTGTTAAATAGGCTAAATTGTGGCGTAAACCAACCCATTAACCACAATGGAATATATAAGGCCGCAATACTCGCCCCACCCAAAAAAAATGGTCTAAAGCCTAAACGCCATATAGCAGGAGTGTTATCAGTTTCCGCAGGATCATCAATATTTAACATAAACAGTTCACTCACTTAGTGGCATAACAGCAATAAGATTTAAACATGCATAAATTTTAAATCTTTAATAAGTCATTCTATGCCGTTAATTGAACTGCTTCAATCAATACCCACCAATCGACCGCTTAGCCAAGCCCATAGTGTGATCTAAGCCCAAAAAAAAGGCCGCTATTATCATAAGAGATAATAGCGGCCTTAAACTGTATTCACCGATTTGCGAACTTAAGCAGTCAAGTTAATCAACTCAATAGCTCGTCAGTAGTGACAATAAATAGGATTAACCACGCTTTAGCGCACTTAACACTTCTATTGCCCGGAGGCGGGCCATCTTGTGTTCAACAATAGGTTTTGGATAACTGTCGCCTTGTGGTGAGGCAAATAAGTCATTAACGTTAACCGTTTTAGGTTCATGGATATCTTTTAACGACCAGCGAGCAACCTCTGGAACGTAACGTTTAATAAAACTGCCATCAGGGTCAAACTTACTACTTTGGGTCATAGGGTTAAATACCCTAAAATAAGGCTGCGCATCGCATCCGGTGCCAGCAGACCATTGCCAACCACCATTATTGGCCGCTAAGTCTCCATCAATCAATTGCTGTCTAAAGTAACGTTCACCCCAGCGCCAATCGACCAATAAGTGCTTGGTTAAAAAACTGGCGACCACCATACGTAAGCGGTTATGCATCCAACCCGTTTGATTTAATTGGCGCATGGCAGCATCAATAATCGGATAACCCGTCTGCCCATCGCACCAGGCGGTAAACTCCTGAGCATTATTTCGCCAAACAATCCCTTTACCCAGCTCATTAAAATTTTGCGCCATTGATAAATAGGGGAATGCCACGAGCAGATGTCGATAAAATTCACGCCAAATAAGCTCATTTAACCAGGTTTTCGCCGCGCAAGTATCATCAACTAATGCTTCTGGGTATCGCGCTAATATTGCCGCAACACATTGACGAGAACTCACCACTCCGATAGCTAAAAAGGGTGATAAGCGACTCGTGCCTTCAAGGGCGGGGAAATCTCGTTCTGCTTGATAATCTGCAACCTGACTTGCTAAAAATTGTTCAAGTATTCGCTTTGCTGCACCTTCGCCAGCTGCCCATTGTTCGCTGTTACGCGAAGGGCAAGTAAACTCAATAGCGACAGGTGATGGCAAGGCTGCCGCAACTGGAGCTGGCACTGCGAGGGGAACTATCGCTTTTTGACTGGCAATGCTTTTCCATTTTTTCGAAAATGGGGTAAACACCTTATACATATCACCAGACAAATTTTGCACTTGCCCACTTGCCAATACACAGTCTTGATCAATTAACGTCAGGGGTAACCCTTGCTCAATTAAGCCACTGTCGCGGCGGCGTTCGTTAATTTCCGGCTCGCTACCGGCAAACACGGCATCAATATTATGCTGCTGCAGGTAATCATTTAACGCGGCATGAGTATCACTAAACCACTCAAGATGCAGTACGTCCAAGGGGATGCCTAACGCGGCAAGTGACTGGGCTAATAAATTGACGTGCCGCTGAATAAAGTTAATTTGTATTGGCGCGACATCATGCTGCGCCCATTGCGACGGAGTCACAATATACACAGCCCTAACCTTACTTTGATGTTGCTTGGCAAATTGACAAGCCGCGACTAATGCTGGGTTATCGGCAACACGTAAGTCTTGCCTGAACCACATCAAGCTATTCATAGAAGTCATTAACACTCGACCTAATAGGCGTAACGAAGCTTTAACGCTTCAGGGTGCGGATTTAAATACACTTGCTCTTCAATATAGGGTGTCGGAAACTCACGCACATAATGATTTATCAAGGTAATAGGAACCAGTAAAGGTAATAGTCCTTGACGATATTTTAAAATCGATTCGCTTAATTCTTCTTTCTGGGCTGCCGTCAGTTTTTTCTTAAAATAGCCCTGAATATGCTGCAAGGTACTGGTGTGATTTTTACGGGTGGCAATAATTTTAAGCGCGGTCATAAAGCCCTCAAAGTATACCTGCGCCGACTGCTCAACATCTTGAATATCAGCCAGAATAGGGCCTAGCTCGCGATACCATTGGGGGCTATGTGCCATAAGTAAGTACTTATAACGCGAATGAAACTGCATTAACTTGTGCTTAGTTAACCCCGACTGAGTCATTTTACGCCAATCGTTATAGGCAAACACTCGAGTAAAGAAATTCTCTCTTAATGGCAAATCATGTAAACGGCCTTCTTCCTCTACTGGTAGTAGTGGATAACGCTCCATTAATTTCTTGGCAAACACGCCGACACCAGTCTTGGTTCCATTATTGGTGCCAATTTTGTACTCGGTTACCCTTTCCATACCGCACGTTGGCGATTTAGCACATAAAATATAACCACCAAGGTAGTCTAACTCTTCTACTTTAGCTTGAGAGTATTCATTCAATTTATCGGTCACGTCTAACGAGCCATCGGCACTGCGGATATGGACAATATCGCCATCTCGCACTTGGCGAATACTTTTACGTGGTGCACCCATGCCAATAGCCATTTCAGGACACACTGTGGTGTATTCAAAAAACGGTTCAATTTCTTGTCTGCAGTAATAGGAGTTTTTGTGGCCGCCGTCAAAACGAACTTGGTTACCCAGCAAACAGCTGCTGATCCCAATCTGGATTTTTTCTGGCACAAATATATCGATATCTGGCATGTTATGCACTCCTGTGGCAAAAGTAATATTCCCAAGGTGGGATTAAAAAAGATAGCATAGTTAACGCATATGTAATTAGACCAAATATACGAATAAAACAAAATTAAGTTCATTGTTTATAGGGATATTTGTGGTTTTGTGCAATATAAGATTAGGGCGGTTAAAGTTTGTTCGCAGCAAACGGTTTTCAATCGCAGTATAAGATGTGCCACTGAGTCATGCTAAACAAAACCTGATAACAAACTCATTGTATCAAGATAACCAAGACCCTTTAGCAGCCCATTTGGATAGCATCCGAAGCCACCTTCTAGTGCGTTATTGGCTTATTATCGAACAACCATTTGCGGCAAAACATAATCAAACATAACACCAACATAAGCTTACTTAAAAATAGCGATAAAAAAAACAGAACCTAAGTTCTGCTTTTTATTCATATGCAACTTAAGGCGTTAACTCAACGCCACAGATTGAAATGTTATATGAGTTTTACGCTCGACTACCCACGCGCTCTAGCCCCCAAACCAAACCAATGCCAATCAGCAGACACACTATAGCGACGATCATTTGTGATGACTCACCGGTAATGTGCTCAAACTGAAACGGAGATAAATTTTGCTCAACCAATGGCACTAACTCGCCTTTAGAGTTTTCACGCCAGCTAATCACTTGTTTCCATGGCCAGATTTTACCGAGCGTGCCTAACATCAACCCAGTTAAAAAGAGTAAAGTCGCATCGTGGAATTTACGCAACAATGCCGATAACACATGGCTAAAACTCAATAGCCCCGCAACAGCACCTAAAGCAAAACAGGCTAAATAAACAATATCAAACCCTTTTGCAGCAGCTAACACTGCAGGATACATCCCTAAGAGCAGTAAAATAAAACTGCCCGAAATGCCTGGTAATATCATGGCGCAAATAGCAATGGCACCACAGAAAAAGAAGTTAAGGTAACTCACCTGCATTTCAATAGGGTGCAACACTGTGATTGCCCATGCAAATGCGACACCGACAATAAACATAACAACCCGAACAACAGTGAATTTATCCACTTGCTTGAGCATGTGAGCCACAGAAAACAAAATTAAGCCAAAAAAGAACGACCACACAGGAATAGGATGCGTCGCTAATAGCCAAGAAATTAATTTAGCTAAGGTAAAAATGCTGGTTAAAATACCGCCAAAAACACACAATAAAAAAGGACCGTTAATGTGTAAAAAAGCACCTTTAATCCCTTTTTGTTTAATCACCCCCACTAACGACAAATTAATTTTGCGAATACCATCCAACAGCGGGTCTAAAATACCGGTAATAAATGCAATTGTGCCGCCAGACACCCCAGGAACAACATCTGCCGCCCCCATAGCCATACCTTTAAAATAATTTAATATCAGTGAGTCAGTTTTCAAAATTCATCCTTAAAGTGTCTAATCAAGTAAATTATACCTGTGGCCAGTGTAATGAGCGATAGAAAATATTGATCATGACTTCACCGCAGGTTACAACAATGCTAACCTCATCCGACCAGACAACTTACTTACACAATAACCAGAGTCTTTCCAATGGCCCAAACTAAATCTAATAAAGTCATGTCGCTATATCAAAAAGTGACCGCGTACCCTTTTGGTAAGCATATATTCTCTAAAATGGTAGCGCGTATGGCGCCCTATTTTGGCACAGTACATCCTTACATAAGCGATTTACGTGTAAACCGTTGTGAATGTTTAATCAAAAAGCGTAAAAAAGTCCAAAATCATATTGGCACTGTGCATGTTATTGCTATTTGTAATGGTTTAGAAATGGCTATGGGCACTATGGCTGAAGCATCGATTCCGGCGCATTTGCGCTGGATACCAAAAGGAATGTCGGTCGATTACACTGCAAAAGCGGCGAGTGATATTCTATGTGTTGCAGAGGTAAAGCCAGAGCAGTGGCAAGTGGGCGATATGTTAGTCGATGTTAAAGCCTATGATACCAATGGTGTGGTGGTCGTCCAAGGGCACATTAAACTGTGGATTTCACAGAAACCTCAAAAATAATTAACTAAAGGTTGTCTATATCCACAGTTTTTATTGAGTTTTTTATTCAACTGATTGAAAGGCATAATGTTAATAACGCTGTGCGCAAGCCAATATAAATCATCATAATGGCTATGCTCTATGATGACTGTAAAGCTCACAGTTAAGGTATTTCAGACGAGATTAGTCAGTTTAAATGGCAGAACTCACTCAATCATCTTGTTGATTAATAAGCAATAATATTCCCATCAGCTCAGAGAGTGTTCGAGTCTGAGCTTTAAAAGGCGTCATATAACATGACGCCTTTTTCATTGGTTATACGCTAAGAGTGTGACTTGTCGAATTCCTTTTTAGCCTCATCTTTAGCCATACCATATTTCTCTTGCATCTTACCTTGGAATTTCTCAAGTTTTCCATCGATTTCCTGTAAATCATCGTCGGTTAATTTACCCCAACGTGCTTTTAGTGAACCAGATGCCTGCTTCCATTTACCTTTAATAATGTCGTTATTCATAATTAAATACTCCTCCAGGTGAGAAAAATTCTGGGTCGCCGCAGTAGACATATCCATCTTAAATAATGACATCTTGGACAAAACCCACAGCCGATGATGTGTATTGATGATGTGGCTCGGTATTAAATACACATCAGCGACAGCTATAATTTAGATATATCCCTAATCCGTAGTCCGGCTTTAGAGATTATAACCAAGCATTCAAATACCCCGCCACAGGGCATTTACACAATGAACCAGTACTAGTTTTTCTGTAACTGTTGCAGAGTTTTCATTTCGTCGTGCATCGATTGCGCATCCGCTCGAATATTGGTCAGTATAAGCAATGCCTGGCCCTGTTGATTTTTATCGATTGCATCATCTAGCACTTCAAGCACCTTATCTTCAACTTCTTCAAGTTGCTTAATATAGGTGTAGTCTTCATCACTTGAGAACACTGCCACAAATTTGGTGTATATTTTGCGCGACTCTACCGCAAAAGAACTCCCATCTTCAATATCACCTTGCTCAGCAATGGCGAGTGGTTGTAATGCTTGAATCGCTGTGGCTTTTTTCGTGGCCATTTTGGTGAAAGTACTTTTGAGCGCTGGATTACTGACCTTCTCAATCGCGTCTTGGTAAAACTCGACACCAGCTCTCATAACTTGGATGACATCTGTTACATTCTCTACACTTGTTTTTTGATTTAACATATTCACTCCTGTTTTGACTGTACTACTAACCATTGTTAGCTTACTTTCTTAGATGCAATAAACACCCCAACAATAAAATAAACTTATCAACTTGATTTTATTGAAAAATAAAATCAACCTTGACCTGCTTAATCTATAAAAGATGAATAATTTACAAGGAATATGAAGTTTTTACACACACGGTTGTGGTTTAATTTACTCCCCAATAGAGAACATAAACTTGTCTGATATCTACATGATTGACTCAAGTCATTTAACCAAGCCTTGTGGAGTATTAATGTTTATTCCGGAGTGAATAACAGATTAAATAGCAATTAAGTCGTCAATGTTTATGCAGGTTTGTGGCAGCGCAAAAAGCTCACCTACTTAGCTCACTTCAACTCGAGTTAAGTGGTGGGATATGTAAGGAAAAAGACAATATTAGTGGGTACACTTATTTACCGCTGGTTTCTTAAACACTAGCGTACAAGCAAAAACATATAATCCAGAAGTAGATGTTGAAATTAACTTTGGTAACTAGGGCAAGAATTTAGCCGATGCAGATACTAATGGCTATTCCCTAGATTTATATTTAGGTTTGCCAATTTCAGACAACATCAGTCTTTATGTCCGTGGTGGTCAATTGTGCTACAAGACTGATTATTCGGTTCTTGGCGCTCGCGACAGCACTGATGATGAAGGTTTATTTGCTAGTGTTGGTGGTAGTTATCATATTAACGAAAGCTGGACCGCTGAGGTCGACTACACACCATATGACAGTGACTTAAACCTTGATAGTGCAACCGATGATATTGATGATGCTAATTTCTCAACCGATTTAAAATAGGCCTCGGTCGGGTTTAAATATAAATTTTAATCGTAGTGATTCGGGATAAATAGCCCCATGTTTTTATCCAAAGGTAATTATCAATGGCTTCAACACTAAAATGTGTTGGAGCTTTTTTAGATAACGATTCAGCCCGTAATATACTTTACAGCCAGTAAGCACATATCTAAATAATCTCTTATACCGTTTTATACAACCATAAAATGAAACAAAGGCGCTGGCCTAACTAAGTGTATTGTAGGTAAGTATTACAGCGCTAATGTAACTATTACACCTTCATTATTAAACACGACTATATTAGCTGTGCCCTGTTGGGCTGTTAGGTAAGAAGAATTGATAGGATAATCGATTAATTTGCTTTAGGGCTAGCGCTGATGCAGTGCATCGGCAAACTATCCCTATGGCTATGAAGAAAATTTACGTTAATAAAATATGAATTAAACAAACTAATTTAATGACTTACGCTACTTTATTCCCGCTACTTAGTTGGCATAAGGGTTATTTCACGTATATCACATCGCGGATTAGCAGAAATAGCATATATAACAGCATCTGCTATATCGCTAGGGTCTAGTTTGTCAGGTTTAGCCTCATCGAAAAATGGCGTGTTAACCATGCCGGGGCATATCGTGGTACACCGTCCGTTCCATTCAGCCATTTCGGCTGCCAAATTCTGTCCAAACCCGTAAGCAAACCATTTTGAAGCGCCATAAACAGAGCCTTTAAGCGTTATCTTGCCAGCAATTGAACTGGTAATAATAAAGTGCCCCTGCGTTTCTTTTAGCGAAGGTAAACTGGCTTTTGCGGTAAATAATAAAGCGTTAATATTGACGTCGAGCATCGTTTTCCATTCATCTGGATCGCCATTTTCAATGCCAGCAGCATTAACACCAGTACCGGCATTAGCAAAGACAACATCAATTCGACCAAATTTCTCTTTCGCCTTGGCAACGACATTGTTAATCTCATCCAGTTTGGATACATCTGCCGTTACCGCCAAGACCTTGTCTTCGCCCCAACGTTTAGCTATTTCATTAAGTTTATCAGTGCTTCTTGCCGTGATCACGGCTTTGTGTCCAGCTTCTAGTACCTTATCTACGGTTGCGGCACCTATGCCACTAGAGGCACCGGTAATCAATATTATTTTTTCATTTGTCATGAGATTTATCCTTAATTCAAGCATTACTTAACTTGTTGGTTTTTTTCTGTGAAATGGTATCGATAAAAACAACAGCAATGCGATATCGCTGCTAGGTATGGTTATAGCTATGCAATACAGATACCACTTTACTCAGTACAAAACTCAACGTTGGGCCTATATAATGGTTTTTTCAAGCTTAAACGCATTATCTAGTTGCATTACAACAGGTGGTTGGTAATCTCTAACAGCACCTCTTTAATGAATAAAGAGGGTTCATAAATAGCTAATAGCAAAAGGAATTCGGTTATTAACGTTACAACTGACATGGATGAGCAAACTGCTCCGAGTAAACCGATACGTTTGGCTAATCTTGACGCGATTAGAGGGCTTGGCGTATTAGGTATTTTCTTCCTTAATATCTATTTTATGGGCAATAGTTTTTTCGGGTATGCTCCCCATGAAGTTCAACCCAGCTCAGATATTGGCATACTCATTTTTAGCAATTTCTTTTTAGAAGGTCGTTTCTTTAGCCTATTTGCGATGATTTTCGGTGTAGGAATGTTAATCCAATACCAACGCCAGCAAATGGAAATGGATACAGCCACCACTACCCAGAAGAATAAACACATAAAAAGCCGCCAATATTGGCTAATTGCCTTTGGCGTAATACACGCCATATTCATCTTTCCTGGCGATATCTTATTATCATATGGTGTCGCAGGACTATTAGCTTTTCGCTACATCACACTCAGTGCCGATGAGCAAATTAGCAAGGCTAAATGGTTTATCTTTTTATCACTAATCCCCATCGCGCTTATTTCACTGATGCCTGACGATCAAGTTTACTCACGCGAGTCAGCTTTTTTCACTGAGCAACTGTCGGCTTGGACCGGCAGCTATTCGCAACAACTGAAGCTGCATTTAAGCTTGTTTGCTTACATGTTAGCGGTGATCCCATTAACGTTAATGTGGTATATCGCAGGCTTAATGCTATTGGGCATGGCGTTATATAAACGTAATATATTTATTGATGGGCTGGACAATAAAACCCTGTGGCAATGTGTGTTTTGGGCCGTGGTATTGTCATCATTAGATTCACTGCTGAGTCTTAGCGGTAATCCAATGTGGGAAGCGATATCAGATCTATTATTATGGTTCAGCGCGCTTGCGACTGCTTTGATTTATATCCATATTATTGTAAAGCTATGCAAAAATACTCCCCATAGATTAACTCTGCTGCAGAACGTTGGTAAGCTGGCATTTAGTTTATACATTCTGCAATCAATTGTCGGTATATTGCTACTACGTTATATCGCACCAGAGTGGCTGTACTCGCTAGATAGAACAGGTTACTTATCAATTGCAATTATCTACAGCCTGTTACAGCTGGTGTTAGCCGATGTCTATTTACGTATATTTAATCAAGGTCCGCTAGAAAAGCTTTGGCGTATGCTAGTCTCACGTACCAGCTAATGAATAATCAATACTTATGAGAAAATCGTCTATAACAGACATTCTGTGCAATATTGCTCTATCTCATCAGATAGATGAACTTACTCTTACTGGGCTGACGCTAGCATGAATAAATTTGCTTGGTTAATGTTACTGCTTATCGGTGCTATTTGGGCTGCAGTCCAGCCTTGGCTTGCTGGAGTATATGGCATAATTAATCTGCTCACATTTACCTTGTACTACCGCGACAAATCGGCGGCTAAACGAGGGAAATGGCGCATAAAAGAAAGTACCTTACAATTTTTTGCCTTAATTGGCGGCTGGCCTGCAGCGCTACTTGGGCAATATCACTTACGCCATAAAACCCAAAAATCATCTTTTAAATGGGTGTTGTGGTGTTGTATCGTACTCAACTCAGCAGGGCTCAGCTTATTGTGTTACCAGCAGTGGCATCCGTTATTAGACGCATACCGTTAACCTCTTAGCTCAATGTTACCTTTAGCTACGTTGAGAAGTATTAGCCCAGCAGTTTTTGCGCTAAACTAGTCGCACTATCTACCCAACAATTCGAGATCAATTATGCGTATGATTTTGGCCGTACTGGTCATTGCGGGCGTTATTTTTTATTTTTTTACTCAATCTAACAATTCTAAAGCCGCGAAAGAAAACATTGAGAAAGGTAAGGTTTTTTTAGCTGAAAATGCCAAACGCCAAGGTGTGATACAAACCTTATCGGGCTTACAATATGAAGTATTAGTCAAAAGCGAAAACACTGAACATCCGAGCGCAAAAAGTAAAGTCACCGTGCATTATCACGGTACACTCATTGACGGTACAGTATTCGACAGCTCTGTTGATCGCGGCGAAACAATCAGCTTTGGCTTAAACCAAGTCATAGCTGGTTGGACCGAAGGTGTACAACTAATGAGTATTGGCGATAAATTCCGTTTTTATATTCCTAGCCAATTGGCTTACGGCAATCGCTCCACCGGCAAAATTGAAGGTGGTTCAGTACTCATATTTGACGTTGAGTTATTTGAGATTAACTAATCAGCACTGAGTATCAGTTTAAACTGAAAATAAAAAAGCCTCCTTGTTGGAGGCTTTTTGTTATGGGTTATTGACTCATTAGCCTTCACTCGATAACAATTTGATTATCATGCTAGATAAAACGGATCATCGATAGACTTCGCCGGCGGTGTAAACCATTTAGGCCCTTGCGCTGTCATATAGAAATGGTCTTCATGGCGAATACCAAACTCGCCTGGTACGCATAACATTGGCTCGTTACTAAAGCACATACCAACCGCCAGCGGGGTAATATCATTACCCACCAAATATGGCCATTCATGAATGTCTAAACCAATACCGTGGCCTGTACGATGAGGTAAGCCCGGAACTGCGTAACCTGGACCAAAACCAGCAGCTTCAAGTACTTTGCGCGCAGCAGCATCTACCTCGCCACACGGTGTACCAATTTGCGCCGCCTCAAATGCGGCAATTTGCGCATCTTGTTCAAGTTGCCATAACTGACGTTGACGAGCGTTGGGTTCACCAAATACATAAGTACGGGTGATATCTGAGTTATATCCCTGTAACTGGCACCCTGTATCAATCAGGACAGTATCATTTAGCGCTAATGCTTTAGGCGATTTAACCCCATGCGGATAAGCAGTATCTTGGCCAAATAGTACGATGCAAAAATACGATCCTTTAGGCGCACCAACGGCAACATGAGCTTGGTGAATAAAGTTTTCAACCTCTGTGGTAGTAATGCCCTCGTATAATATGCTGGCCGCCGCTTTATGTACTTCAAGGGTCATGTCTTTAGCACGTTGCATTAAGGCAATTTCAGCAACCGACTTCATCATCCGACATCCAGCTGTGACCGTTGTGGCGCTGACAAATCGATGCTGTGGAGCGGCTTGGGCTATGCCATCACTGATGAAAAAGGCGGTTGACTCATCAATACCAATTTTGGCTTGGCTCACGCCAATATTATCTAACACGTCGGCAAATAGCTGAAATGGACTTTCATCCTCATGCCACGTATTCACTTGGCCCTTAATGGTCATATATCCCTGTAACGTATCGAGCTCAAAAGCTGGCGCAATATACTGCACCTCACCCACAGCAGGGATAATAGCACCAACCATACGCTCACTCGCAAACCAACGAGTACCAGTAAAATAGTACAAGTTAGTGCCAGCATTAACATAAATCGCATCTAAACCGTGTTGTGCCATCAATCGTTGTGCATGTTGAATTCGTCGATTAAATTCATCATCACTTATCAACCCTATGCCATGAGTCATATTCGTGAGTGTGGCTAATGCTTGTTGCGGGCTAACGCCGCCGACACCGATTGTCATAGGTTTTCCTTTAGTTATTTTTATTGTTATTTATCTAGCAATAGAATGATTGAATCAAATCGTCTTATCTTGTCCAAATATACAAGATAATTACTACCGACAAGAATACCGTCTGCATCGCTTTGTTACCATTGTATACAATATAAGTTTACAATTTTTGTCTGTTTGATAAACATTATGTCAGCGACTTCACTTGCCAGTTTGCCGTCACACTTGCGATAATCCCCCTTCATTCTACAGAGCTGAGTTCATCAGTCGCCTCCAATGGAGAAACCATGTCCAATATTATTGCTACGCGCCTTAGCGCCATTCGCCAGCTGCTTGAAGTAAACCAAATAGATGCATTCATCATTCCCCGCGCTGACGAATATTTAGGTGAATACGTACCTGCCCGTAATGAGCGTTTACATTGGGCCACTGGCTTTACCGGTTCTGCTGGCATGGCTATTGTGCTAAAAGACCGCGCGGCAATATTTACTGACGGCCGTTACACAGTGCAAGTGCGTCAACAAGTAGACGGTAACTTGTTTGAATATTTAAGTCTGTATGACGATCCACAAATTGACTGGTTAATTGACACGTTACCTGCTGGCGCGAGTGTCGGCATCGATAGCCGTTTACACACCCTAGCTTGGTATCAACAAACTAAAGCACAATTTGATAAAGCCGACATCAATCTCGTCGACGTAGATAACAACCCAATCGATATAAGTTGGTTAGATCGCCCTGCACCGTCAGCATCAACCATGACGCTATTCAGTCATCAAGGAGCAGGACGTAATAGCGTTGAGAAACGTCAACAAATTGGTGTGCTGGTTAAAAAACAAGGTGCCGACGTCGCTCTAATTGCAGCATTAGACTCATGCTGTTGGTTACTCAATATCCGTGGTAATGATGTACCACGCTTCCCCGTCATTCTTGGTTGTGGATTATTATCAACCAATGGCGACATGACCTTTTTTACCGATTTAGCCAAAGTGCCGCAAAATATTGCCGCGCACGTTGGTACTGGCGTGAGCTTTAAAGATGAAGCAGAGCTGGCTTCTGTGTTGGCACAAATGAAGGGGGTTAAGTTATTAGCTGACCCATATTCTGCTAACGCATACTCGCAACTACTCGCACAAAAAGCTGGCGCAAAGCTGATTGTAGGTAGTGACCCTGTTGCATTACCTAAAGCACAAAAAAATAGCGCCGAATTAGCCGGTATGCGTGCATGTCATATCCGTGATGGCGCAGCAGTGAGCCGCTTTTTAGCCTGGTTAGACAACCAAGTTGAGCAACACATCATGCATGATGAAGCCCAACTGGCTGACAAGTTAGAAAGCTTTAGATTACAAGACCCACTGTATCGCGAACCAAGCTTTGACACCATTTCAGCTACCGGCGCCAATGCCGCTATGTGCCATTACAACCACAATAATGGCACGCCAAGCACCATGACCATGGACAGCATTTATTTGGTCGATTCTGGCGCGCAATATTTAGATGGCACCACAGACGTCACTCGCACCATCGCCATTGGCAAGGTGACCGATGAGCAGAAGAAAATGGTCACGCTGGTATTAAAAGGCCATATTGCCCTTGATACTGCCCGTTTCCCTAAAGGCACTTCTGGTCAACAACTCGATGCGTTTGCTCGTCAGTATTTATGGCAGCATGGTTTTGATTATGACCATGGTACTGGCCATGGTGTCGGTCACTTTTTAAGTGTTCACGAAGGCCCGCAGCGTATTGGCAAAAACGTCAATGGCGTGGCATTACTGCCGGGCATGGTATTGTCCAATGAGCCTGGTTATTATCGCGCCGACGGTTTTGGTATTCGTATCGAAAACCTGGTTACAGTGCAGCATTGCCAAGCCCTAACGGGTGCAGAGCGTGAAATGTACGAGTTTGATGTGTTAACTCATATTCCAATGGATGCACGCTTAATTGATAAGTCATTGTTAACTGATTTTGAAGTCAATTGGTTTAATCAATATCAGCAAAAAGTGCATCAAACCTTAGCGCCATTAATGCAAGGTGATGAGTTAACTTGGCTCAATAAAGTAACTGCTGCGATTTAAGCGTTAACCAATACAACATAACGCGCAAGCACTGAATATAGGGCTTTAGACGAATAACTCGTCTAAAGCCCTTTTAGTGAAATACCATTAAGCTCAAACTAGGTCATAGCACGCTAAGGCACGACATCAGCGGCAATATTTCCCCCATCATCACAAGCATATTTATCGTCAGATTTATCATGAGTTAACCTGTATACATGTATTAACCCGTTTGGATCGTAAGACGTCACTGTTATCTCTTCATCGATAATGCGCAATAACAGCATAATGTTGCCAACGTCGATCTTGAACTCACGTCGGTTAATTTGCCTATTTTTGGCAAACGCCACTATTACTAAATAATGGTATTAAATGGCCATACCAAGGGCGGCGATCCGTTATTAGTGATAAATGCTCAAAGTGTTATAACTGCAGCGAGTTAATTTTATTGTGAGGTATACAAAACAATCTGTTTTTAGTGCGTTTTTGCCTATATAACAAAAAATGTTAGCCGCTTCCTATTTCCGCATTGTCGATTGTTGTAAACTCCGCGCCAACAAAGGCTATGTTGGTAAGAGTAAATTTTACCAGACATGTGTTTAACAAAGTTGTTTAGCACAATACTCGCAGGTCACTAACGCTATATGCGCCAAGTGGATCTCTCACCTAAGTGTTTCTTGTTTAGGGCTCTACCTGCCATAGCCGTGTCGCCAATGAATGACCATTGGTTAACTCATAATTTAAGAGATCAAAAGGTATAATCACTATGAAGTCTGAACAGACTCTCTCTAGCTCGACCGCCGCTTCTGATTCATTTTTGGATCGTTATTTCAATATATCTGCCCGAGGTAGTACCTTAAAACGTGAAGTCATTGCTGGCTTAACGACGTTTTTAGCGATGGTTTATTCGGTGATTGTGGTGCCAAACATGCTCGGCGCGGCAGGGTTTGATCCTGCTGCGGTATTTATCGCCACTTGTTTAATTGCCGCGTTTGGTTCATTACTCATGGGACTATGGGCTAATTTACCTATGGCCATAGGGTGTGCAATATCACTCACCGCATTTACTGCATTTAGCATGGTGCTGGGACAGGGAATATCGATTCCAGTGACTCTTGGCGCTATTTTCCTGATGGGTATCGTATTTACACTTGTGAGTGTCACAGGGATCCGTCAATGGGTGCTCACTAACCTGCCAACCGGTATCGCTCACGGTACGGGAATTGGTATTGGTCTGTTTTTACTCCTTATCGCAACCAATAGCGTTAAATTGATTGTATCAAACGATGCCGGTTTACCCGTAAAGCTTGGTGATATTAATAGTTTACCGGTTATCGCAACGATTATTGGTCTTGCTATGACCATAGGGCTTGAGCGCCGGGGCACACCAGGTGGCATATTATTGGTAATAGTCGGACTATCGATTTTTGGGTTAATATTTGATCCAAGCGTGACTTATCAAGGGCTATTTGCTTTGCCGGACTTAATGTCTGATACATCGCTGATTGGTCAACTCGATATTATGGGCGCATTGAATCCAGTAGTACTGCCGATTGTATTGGCATTGGTGATGACCGCCATTTTCGATGCAACAGGCACGATTAGGGCAGTTGCCGGACAAGCGGAACTTCTCGATGATAACGACAATATTGTCGGCGGTGGTAAAGCACTGACATCAGACTCAGTCAGCAGTATTTTTGCTGGCGTGGTAGGCGGCGCTCCTGCAGCAGTTTATATTGAATCCGCAGCTGGAACCGCAGCAGGTGGCAAAACCGGCCTGACTGCAACCATCGTTGGCTTGTTATTTTTGATGATGATGTTCTTAGCGCCGTTAAGCTTTTTGGTACCCGCTTATGCGACAGCTCCTGCGCTTATGTATGTTGGCTTACTGATGCTAAGCAACGTCACCAAGCTTGATTTTGACGATAAAGTCGATGCAATGGCGGGCCTAACCTGCGCGGTATTTATCATTTTAAGCTGTAATATCGTTACTGGGATTATGCTTGGCTTTGTTACCTTGGTTATTGGCCGCATATGTAGCGGCGAGTGGCGTAAGCTGCGACTTGGAGTCATCTTAATCACCCTAGGTTTAGTCGCTTTCTACATGGGTGGCTGGGCGATTTAACCCAATTGTAAACTCGATATTAAGGCCAGCCATAGAGGCTGGCCTTTTTGTTTTCAACAACCATATAAGCTAACTTGGTTTTGCCTAATTACGCGTTAGTACAATTACTCAGTCATTTGGAAAAAATCAAAAGTTTGATAATAGTCTCTATAAGTCTCAGGCCTTAGCTGAGATGGGTGTTAACGTCGACATATGGCCTATTTTCCACAAACTAAGGAAAACCCATCGCTGTAACGGGCTTTTTTACTCAAAAATACTCAACGCTGCCGTATATGCTGAGGTTCAGAATCTATCATTTCTTGAGCTAGGCTAAAGTCATTATTAGAAGAAAAAATAAACCTAGTAGAGTATTTAACTTGAAGGGAATTCAAGTTAGTTACATTACTATCTGTAGAGGCCAAAACTTTGCCGTTTTTAATGCAATTATATACGTTTTCTATAGATTCAAATTGTTCAGGGTGTAATTGCTTAAGTTTCTGGTCATCTTCTATCAACTTATACTGATCACAGATGAACTTTGTTGTGCCCCCACACAAAAGTACCAATGTAAGCTCTGTAGTTAGAGGGAGATATACTTCTATTCCATCAACTTCCAAACCGATATTCCCCCTTTCACCTTCCCTCTTTGAGTTTTGAAAGGATATAGGATTATCTGAAATCCAAAACGGTGATGTTGAAGTTGAAGCTTGTAAAACCCAAGTTTTATTAAAAAAATGCTGAGAAAACATCTTAAAGTCAGAGAGACTGCTCAGCCTCCATAATCTCAGTGAGTCTTCGGTCAGCTCTTCATACCCTTCAATTTGCTCAGGACTAATACCTTTGAAAAACAGATCAGACATTAACTGGTCATAGAAATTGAGTGATTGATTAAAAGCAAATGGAGTTCTCAGATATTGAAGTGAAATAAACTCAGAAAAATTGTACTTATCATCATCAGTGAGATTTAGTAGAGAGTTGCTTTCTACAATACTATCAATAATTTTAGACGCTTTGGTTTCATATTCAGTTAGCTCATTCTCTAAAGTGCGTACAACTCCTGACACGTTATAATTGTAGTAATAATTCTCTGCTGCTACACCATTAATTGAAGATTCAAAAATATTTTTTTCCCATTTATCAAACACCCATAACTTCTCATTAATGTCTGTGAATCTTTTTAATAAAAGTCTTGGAACATAGTGTTGTCTCTTAGCAGTATTTTTTAGATTCATCAAATATTCTCATGTTATTGCTGCTATGAATCCAGCCAGCCATTATTAATCAGCTTGAAAGTGCTGACGATTTTTCGAGAAATGCCGTTGTCGTTTTTCTAAATGCTCACAATAAAAGATCAAGGGAGTTGGAGCGAATTAAGCCCTTAGAATAACTTAAGATACTTTCACTAATCAAAATTTCATAACTTAGATTTAAAGCTCTAGCTTATTTCTGTCCATAAATGATTTAACTCATGTTCTTGTATAGCACTTTTCCATAGCCATCAATGAAGTTGAATCGAAGAGACAAAAATTCAGGTGTAGATAAGCTAGGGAGTATCCAAAACACGGATGTTTTGGTTAAGCCCACAAGGACGTGCTAGCGGCGTCTCACTGGATTATCTGCACTAAAGCCTGCGGCAGGCAATTAATAACATTGAATTAACGACCTAAAATAAACTAGTAAATATGCAATAGGTTGGGCATTACTCGGACGAAAGTCCAACTACCAGCCAAGAATTTAGTTGGCTCAGGGTAAAATTTACAAAAAGATAAGTTATAACCCACTTTTGTCCAAAAACGAGTTAACAGCCACGCACTTAAGGTGCTGTAATTGCCATGACTATCAATCCATATCATCTAAACTATTCCCTGCTAAAAAATCTTCTCTTTTGACACAGATAAAGTTCAGGATTTAAACAAAAGTTTGTTATACTCCGCGGCCGCTTATCGATGGCACTCAATTGGGTGTATCATTCAAGCTTAATGTTTTTCAGCTATCCGAAGACGTTAATCAACCCAGTTAAGCATGAGTTCAGCCATAAATAAGGCTATCGGCCCCAATATTCCAGATTGATGTTGTGAAGATAATATTAACTTATCGCAACTAAATCGCTTTGTTTTGATGTACATACAGGAACCGCACCATGAAATTCGAATCTTTTAGCTTCGCCCCAGAAATATTACGCGCGATCGCTGAGTGCGGTTATCAATCTATGACGCCAATTCAACAACAAGCGATCCCGGCAATCCGCCGTGGTGAAGACGTGTTGGCCAGCGCACAAACAGGAACAGGTAAAACGGCGGCTTTCGCACTGCCTATTCTGCAAAGAATGTGTGATAACCCAAAAGAAACGATGCCGTCTAACACTCGCGCCTTAATTCTTACACCAACTCGTGAGCTTGCCGCACAGGTTGCAGATAACATTACCGCTTACAGTAAACACCTCAACTTAACCGTATTAACCATTTATGGTGGCGTTAAGATAGATACTCAGTCACAAAAACTGAAACGCGGCGCCGACGTGATTGTAGCAACACCAGGTCGTTTACTTGAACACATAGTGGCGTGTAACTTAAGTTTATCTAATGTTGAGTTTTTAGTACTTGATGAAGCCGACCGTATGCTTGATATGGGCTTTAGTGCCGATATTAAAAAGATCCTCCAAGCAGTAAATAAAAATCGCCAAAACATGTTGTTCTCTGCCACCTTCTCTACCGAAGTGAAAAAGCTAGCGAATGAAATGCTTGAAAAACCAAAAGTAATTACTGTGGATAAACAAAACACCACAGCAGCTACCGTAAGCCAAGTTATCTACCCTGTTGAACAACGTCGCAAGCGTGAATTATTATCTGAGCTTATCGGCACTAAAAACTGGCGCCAAGTGTTGGTATTTACCGCGACCCGTGATGCGGCAGACAAGTTAGTTAAAGAGTTAAACCTGGATGGTATTCCATCTGGCGTGGTTCATGGCGAAAAAGCCCAGGGTAGTCGTCGTCGCGCGCTACGTGAATTTGTTGAAGGCAAAATTCGTGTATTAGTGGCCACCGAAGTTGCTGCCCGTGGTCTTGATATTCAAAACCTTGAATACGTTGTTAACTACGATTTACCGTTTTTAGCCGAAGATTATGTCCACCGTATTGGCCGTACTGGCCGTGCTGGTAAAACTGGTGTGGCAATTTCGTTTGTAAGCCGTGAAGAAGAACGCACATTAGCTGACATTGAAAAATTAATTGGCCAACAAATTCGCCGTGTTACGGTACCAGGTTATGAAGTGGGTAGCCGTGAAATGCTGCTTAAGCAAATTGAAAAACGTCGTAGTTTTGCCAAAAAGCAACAACGCGGTGATAACGCTGGCGCACAGATGATTGCCGAGAAAAACATGGATGGCCGTCGTGTTAAAGTCGGTAAAGTGAGCAGTACCGTGAAGTACAAAAAAATTAAGTAATCTTTTTGATGCAAACAAAAAGGCGCTTCGGCGCCTTTTTTGCGTATTCATTAAAGTCATTAGCGTGTCATCTGGCGCATTGCTACCAGCAATATCCTTTGTTATCACTATGGAGCATTCTCAGGATATGACGTCACAACTAGCCTAAGCATAAAGCCGAGCAATAATCGCAAAGAATGTAAATCCTGTCGTGCCATGACTCATAGCTACAACACATGCAAAAATCTAGACTTGTCGTCAAAAAAACACAATCTTTCATCACAAAAAACAGTCATATTCGTACTATTTTCGCCATAAAGTGACTTTTGTAATGGCTTTTTAATAGTGCATCTCGTTACACTGTTCGGCATATAAAAATATCCCTACACAGAGGCTGTACATCATCATGGCGATTCCTACTACATTTGGCACAGCAAATACTCCAGGCACGATTAAGGCGATGCTATTAGGCTGCGGTGAACTCGGCAAAGAAGTGGCTATTGAGCTGCAACGTTATGGTATTGAGGTGATTGGGGTTGATCGCTACCCTAATGCGCCTGCTATGCAAATTGCTCATCGTTTTCATGTAATTAACATGTTGGATGCTGAGGCATTAAAAGCGGTTATTGAGCTTGAAAAGCCTGATTTAGTCATTCCAGAAATTGAAGCCATTGCCACCCAAACCTTAGTGGAACTAGAGCAACAAGGTCTGCATGTCGTGCCGACAGCCAATGCGGCCAAACTGACTATGGATCGTGAAGGTATTCGCCGTCTAGCGGCAGAAACCTTAGCGATTCCAACTTCAAGGTATTTTTTCTGTGACACCAAAGCAGAATTTGAACAAGCCGTAGCCGATATTGGTATTCCTTGTGTGGTTAAGCCGGTGATGAGCTCATCTGGTAAAGGTCAGAGTGTGATTAAATCAGCAGACACTGTTCAGCACGCATGGGCTTACGCTCAAGAAGGCGGCCGCGCAGGCAAAGGCCGAGTGATTGTTGAGGCCTTTATTCCATTTGATTACGAAATTACCCTGCTAACCATTAGCGCTGTTAATGGCATTCACTTTTGTGACCCAATTGGTCACAGACAAGAAGATGGTGATTATCGTGAATCATGGCAACCACAAGCCATGCCAGCTGATGTACTACAAAAAGCTCAAGCTATGAGCCAACGTGTGGTTGAAGCTCTGGGTGGATATGGCTTATTTGGGGTTGAACTATTTATTCGCGGTGATGAAGTGTACTTTTCTGAAGTATCACCAAGGCCACACGACACAGGTTTAGTCACTTTAATCAGCCAAGATTTATCTGAATTTGCTTTGCATGTTCGAGCGATTTTGGGCTTACCAATCAGCAATATTGCCCAACATGGACCCAGCGCTTCTGCAGTGATTTTAGCAACAGGCACCTCGACCAATATTCGTTATCAAGGCATCGCGGCTGCGTTAGCCCCGGCTAACACTCAATTACGTTTGTTTGGTAAACCCGATATTGATGGTCGCCGTCGTTTAGGCGTTGCATTAGCTCGTGATAGCTCGGTGGAAGCTGCGGTCGAAAAAGCTAAAATAGTGGCGAGTAATATCAAGGTTCTATTTTAAATAACGCTTATCTCAGTTAAGCAATAACAGCTCAACAAAATGACTTGATAGACAAAATTAAGCTGCCGAATCTGTTACACGTTTCAGCGGCTTATTTTTTGCTTTTTGCTTTTTGCTTTTTGCTTTTTGCTTTTAAGTGTTTGAGTGAATGTATACCTTAGCTTGATAACTTAGTTTTTTGCTTTTGGCAGTGACTTACTGGCTAAATGAAAGTGGACTAACATCATTAGACGAAATAGCGCTTTGAGTTTACGTTCCTGATCAAACTTACCCACATTGATCAATTTTCGTAATACGGTAATTTTCATATACAGGTTTTTCACCAACACATCACTTGGCTCATCTAGATATTTATCAAACTCTTTATAACCCTCAATGGTTTTAGCGCTCAGTCGAGCTTGTCGAATACGTAAACCTGAGCTCATGGCATGTTCAAACGCTTTAGTTTCTAACCCTTTAATAATATCAGCGGCGCTGATTTCCTGCGCTAAGCCATCAACGATAAAATGAATATTTGATTCAATCTCAAATTGCAGCGCATGGGTATCATGACGTACGTTATCAAACTTTGTCCGTTCTTTATCAACAAAATCAAACAAGATTTTCCATAGTGACATAAGCGAATATCCGTATTACTGGTGGTGATTAAAAAGCCATTAGCCATTAACCTGATTCAACACTTTACCCTGTTGAAACTGGTGTACATTTTCAACCGCGATGTTGAGTAGATTTTGTCTAGCCTGCAATGTTGCCCAAGCAATATGTGGCGTAATGGTAATATTGGCAGCACTAAGGAGCGGATTATCATGACTTGGCGGCTCAGTTGATAGCACGTCAACGCCAGCAAATCCATGAGCATGGTTAAGCCATTGGGCTAAATCAATTTCATTAATCAAGTCGCCGCGAGCAGTATTAACTAATAAACAACCCGGTTTAAGTAAGTGTAAACTGTCACTGTTTATCATATATTTGGTTGCCGCATTAAGCGGACAATGTAGCGATATAATATCGGCTTGCTTAAGTAAATGGTCACGTTGACACCATTGAATGGCTGCTGGTAAATTCGTTTTCGGTTGCGTAGTGGTGATCAAGACATTCATACCGAATGCCACACCTAAATTGGCAACTTGCTGACCAATATCGCCATACCCCACCACCCCTAAGGTTAATCCTTTTAACGAGGTTAATGGACTCAAACTAAAACAAAAATCCCGATTAGCAGCCCATTGTCCAGCTTTAACAGCGTGATCGTGTAAGGCCACCTGCTGATGGTGATGCAGAATATGGGCAAACACCATTTGCGCCACGGCATCTGGGCCATAAGCAGGAATATTGGTGACCACAATCCCCTGCGCGGTTGCGGCATCCATGTCTACAACATTGGTGCCTGTGGCAAGAACCCCAATATAAATTAATCCGGGCAGTTGCTTTAAGGTTGCAGCACTCAACTGGGTTTTATTCGTCAGCACAATTTGTGCACCTTGGCAGCGACTGACGATTTGATCGAGTGGTGTATGGTCGTAAATATCGCACTCGCCTAATGCCTCAAGCGCCTGCCAATTCAAATCACCAGGATTCAGAGTGTAACCATCTAATACCACTATTTTCATCGATTTTTGGCCCTATTAATAACAGCGTGCACAGGCATTGAGCCTATTACTAACGCATTCCACGTGAAGTTTTAATTCGCTCGTAAGCAGCTTGAATATCTTGCGCTTTAGTGTTGGCAAGCTCCATCATTTCTTCTGGTAAGCCTTTTGCAACAAGCTTATCAGGATGATGTTCGTTCATCAGTTTGCGGTAAGTACGCTTAACGTCTTGATCGCTTGCAGACTCTGATACGCCGAGGAGTACATAAGCATCAGTCAGCGGCATTTTATTACCTTGCGGCGACTGATGATGACTGAATTCAGCTTGCCAACGAGCCAGTAACACATCAAGTTGTGCAGCAAGACCAAGCTTATTGGCAATAGCGGATAAAATTTGCTTCTCATTGGCATGTAACTCACCATCAGATAATGCAGTTTGAATTTGGATCTCTAAAAACATCTGCGCTAACTCAGCTCGGCCTTGAGTGGCTTGTCGAAACAACTCAAGCTGCTGTAACAGATCAAAATCAGCTTGGCGCCCTTGGCGAAAAGCTGTTTGCGCATCAATACGCGATTGTCCCGATAACTTCATTTGATCCATTAACATGGCCGCAATACGGATGTCGGTTTCAGTCACTCGCCCAGAGGCTTTAGCTACATGGCCCATGACGGCAAATGTAGAGTTGAAAAACATCGCCTGACGCTCACCGCCTTTACGCATTAACGCGCTTAAGCCTTGGCGTCTGTCATAAGCATGGCCTAACCATAAGCCTAAAATAGCCCCAAAGAAACGCCCAAACATAAACCCAATGATAAACCCAAAAACTTTACCCCAAATTCGCATGTTGTTTTCCACTACGGTTAAATAATTAATATGTCGCGCTTCGCATTTAGGCGCGCTCGCATGCCTTAATCTTGAGCCAGTAATCGACTCTGCAGTTGTTCTAGTCGCTCAATCGTCCCGACATCGCACCAATAAGCCTTAAAATGCACACCTTGTATCCGCTGCTGGCTCATTGATTGCTTCAGCACAGGTCCCAAGGCTTGTTTACCTTCGGGTAAGTTTATAAATAATCGAGGATGGTAAATGCCCAAGCCAGCAAAGGTTAACTTTGGCTCATCATCAACCGTTAATTGGCCATTCACATCAATAGCAAAATCCCCCTGCGGATGATGCGCTGGATTATCAACTAACCATAAAAACGCGTCCGCTTCAGCTTGGATAACCTTTCGATAAGCTAACGAGACATCGGGCAAGTAATCGATAAATATATCACCGTTGATGACTAAAAAGGGCTCATCACCTAATAATGGTAATGCGTGCTTGATACCGCCAGCCGTTTCTAACGCAGTGGTTTCATCGCTATAACGGATCTTCACTCCCCAACGACTTCCATCGCCTAATATTTCAGGTAATTTATGCCCTAACCACGCCTGATTGATCACTATGTCACTCACCCCCAGCAAAGCAAGTTTCTCTATGTGATATTCTATTAATGGTTTACCGGCAACGCTCACTAACGGTTTAGGTAAGGTGTCGGTTAAAGGTCGTAAACGCTCTCCACGCCCCGCAGCCAAAATCATTGCTTTCATGCTTCGCTTACCGCCTCATCAATACTTTTACGGTTTACTCGCGGTAAAATCACCTTATTAACCCATTGACTAAATTCAGCAATTTGTGAGTACTGCATACCAATATCAGCAACGTATTGTAAGGTTAATGGAATATCAGCCAAATAACCGCGCTTGGCATCACGATGGTATAAACGTGCAAAAATACCTGCGGCTTTAATGTGGCGTTGTATGCCCATTAAATCAAACCATTGTTGATAAGTTGAAAACGTTACATCGTCACTCATCAATTGATGATCAATTGCCAGTTGATAATGATATCTCATCAACGGATTAACGATATCGTCAGGCCAGCGCACGTAACAGTCACGTAGCAGAGAGACAGCATCATAAGTGACTGCGCCATAGACGGCATCTTGAAAGTCGATCACCGCTAAGGCTTGATTATTTATCAGTAAATTACGGCTATGATAATCACGATGCATACCGACTTGAGGCTGTGCAAGGACATTTTCGGTTAACGCATTAAAGGTCGACTCAATCATTGCCTGTTCATTGTCCGTCAACGAGTAATCTAAATGCTCTTTCAGAAGCCAATCGACAAAAATCGCTAACTCTCGCATCACAAAAGCAGCGTCATAATCAGCCAGCGGACCATCTTGGGTCTCGGTCACGGATGCAATAATGGGTAATAAGTTTAATGCGCGCTGATAATAGTCGCTCACATTAGCTTTATTCAGCACCGACAACAGTTGTAATTCGCCCACATCAGTTTGCAAAACAAAGCCATAGTCATCGCAGGTGGCAAGTACTTCGGGTACCAATAACCCAGCATGATGATAAGCTTTTGCAATCGCTACAAAAGGCGCGATAGGCACTAAATCAATGGGCGAATCAGAGACAATATAATGCTTACCTTGATACTGAATACGAAAATAACGTCGAAAACTGGCATCACCACAGATCAAACTAATGGCAACGTTATCGCCGAAATATTGGTTTAACCAGTTACTTAACGCAACAAATCTTGGGTCAGATAAAATCATCTCAATGGCTCTTAACTAAAAATTGCTTTATTATAGCCAGCATAACATTTGGAAACAGCTAAAGAATGGAATGTTTCATCTAGCTGAGTATCTTTTTCTCTCCAAAACTTTCCGGAATCAGAATTCATAAATTATTGACAACAATGCAGATCCGTTATTTTCTGGCACTAAGCCTACTCCCAAATATCGTGTTGGCTGATGAGCCAACAACGACCGAAGCGCCTGCGCTACAATGCGTTGTTGCGCCACCTGTTTCTCGTTCATTCGAAGATCGTGCAGCATTAACCGGTATTTCTGACGATCAGATTGTTATCATTAGTGATCACTCTGCTGTTTCTTATAATGAGCAAGCCGAATTTTCGGGCGATGTTAGTTTCAGCCAAGGGTTTCGTCATATTGCGGCTGACAATGCCGTATTAGATCAAAAGCAACAACGCTTAAATGCTAACGGCAACCTAATATTTAAAGATGAGTTATTTACCGTTACGGCCGATACACTAGAAGCTCAAATGAGTACCAATAACGCCACCTTAAAAGGCGCACAGTATTGGTTGCATGGCCAACAAGTTCATGGCGATGCTGAAAAGTTACAGATTACGTCAGACAATAATTTATTACTGACCAAAACTAACTTTTCAACCTGTCCTCCAGGTGATGAATCATGGCTGCTTGAAGCGGACATGATCAAAATTGACAGTAAAGAAGAATGGGGTGAGATTTGGAATGCCAAGCTGCGTATTGCAGACATTCCAGTGCTATATATTCCATATATGACAGTACCGGTATCTGATAAACGTAAAACAGGCTTTTTATTCCCAAGTTTCAGTACCAGTACCACTAACGGTGTGGAAGTCAGTACCCCTTATTATTGGAATATTGCGCCAGAGTTTGATCTTACTTTCACTCCGGATTTCATGTCATCACGTGGGTTGTATACCAAAACTCAATTTCGCTATCTTGCCGGTGAGCAACAAAACGGCCAGTTCAATGTCGAATACTTAAGTAATGATAGTAAGCTAACCTCAAACGCTGACCGATATTTGTATCATTGGAGTCATCAAGGGGCCATCAATAAAAACTGGCGCGTCAGATCAGACTATACCGATGTGTCTGATAACAATTATTTCAACGATTTAAATTCCGACGTTAACCGTTCAACCGACAACCAGTTATCACGCATTGGTGAAGCCAGTTATTTTGAACGTAACTGGGATTTCAATATGCGCGTACAAGACATTAAAGTACTTGGTGAAGATGAAAAACCCTATCAAGTGATGCCACAGTTAAACTTTAACTATCGTGCTGCCGATATTTTTAACTCTATCGACTTTAAGTTTAACTCTGAACTGACCAACTTTCGTCATCAAGATAATGACTACAATACCGCGACTCGCTTACACTTAGTGCCTAGCTTAATCTGGCCAATTCAAGGGCCTGCGGGCTCGTTTACCAGTGAAGTTAAATTACTGCAAACCCAGTATTGGCAGCAAAATATCGATCCCGATTCAACCTTAGATAACAGCGTAAGCCGCACTATTCCGCAAGCGCGTTTACATGGTCAGGTTAATTTCGAGCGAGCTACCCAAATGTTTGACGAACAATACCGTCAAACCCTAGAACCGCAAATTCAATACCTTTATGTCGGCTATGAAGACCAATCCAATATTGGTATTTATGACACAGCGCAATTACAAGAAGACTATTATGGCTTGTTCCGCGATCGCCAATATTCAGGCTTAGATCGTGTGGCAGATGCTAACCAGTTTACCTTGGGCTTCACCACCCGTTTATTTGACCAAGCTAACCGCGAAAAAATGAAGTTTAGCGTAGGTCAAATTATGTATTTACAAGACTCAAAAGTCAGCATTGATGATACCTATGAAGAAACAACGCAGTCGACGTCGGTATTAGCAGCAGAACTCGATGCTCAGTTATATAATGACTGGTTTATCAGTGGTTCGGTTCAGCACGACACTCAAACGGGTGAGAATAAAAAGAATGAAGTCACCTTGGATTATCGTCCAAGTAATGACAAATTATTACAGTTAAGCTATCGCTTTGTTCCAGACTTACTCAATACCAATACCAATGATAAAGTTGATATTTCTCAAGCAGGCGTAAGAACATCTTGGCCTCTTAGTGACAACTTATATTTTGTTGGTAACTACTATTATGACCTTAATGAATCTCGTAGTATTGAAACTTATACAGGCGTGCAGTATGAGTCATGTTGCTGGGCATTGCGTCTGAGTTATCATTACCGAATTAAAACAAACTACGATGATGATTTGTCAGCCGCCATTGACGGACGTGAAGAGTTTGAGAGCGGTGTTTATCTAAACTTTGTGATTAAAGGCTTAGGCGGATCGGGTCCATTAGGAGTCGACGACATGTTAAATGAAGGCTTATTTAACTACCGTAAACCACTTTACTTGAGGAATTAACAATCTTTTGTGATAGATTGCTGAACCTAGCGATAAACTCATAGTCCAATAACAACAAACATGCTGTTGAGTATGATGTAGTAACCTTATTTTGGCGATCTATTGCCAGTTTATATTGAATCGAATGTGCCAAGGATTTTGTGGATGAAACACAGTAAAAAAATAATTTTTGCATTACTAGCACTGGCTATAAGCAACACCAGTATTGCTGAGCCAATACCATTAGATCGCGTAGCGGTACAAGTTAATGACGGTATCATTCTTGAAAGTGAAATCAGCAACATGATTACCACAGTCAAAGCCAATGCCAAATCGGCTAATCAAACGTTGCCTTCTGATGACGCCTTGCGTACTCAGGTTATAGAACGCCTCATTTTAACCCATTTGCAAATGCAAACAGCTCAACGTATCGGTTTGCAAATTGGCGATTTACAATTAGACCAAACAATTGAAAATATTGCTAAAGAGCAGAAAATATCGGTTGCACAGATGCGCCAATCGATTGAGAGCGAAGGCACTAGCTTTAGTCAATATCGGGAACAGTTACGTCAAGAAGTCACCCTAGGTGAAATTCAGCGTATTCAAGTACAACGCCGAATTCAGGTGTCGCCGCAAGAAATTACCGGCTTAGTGAAACTGATTCAGGAACAAGGTTTAAAAGATGTTGAGTTTCAAATTGGTCACATCCTGATTGAAGTACCAAGTAACCCAACCAGTGAACAACTTGAAAGTGCTAGTCGCCGTGCAGATATCGTCCTTAAACGCTTAAATGACGGTGATGATTTCCGTAGCACAGCTATTGCATCGTCTTCGGGTCCAAAAGCGCTAGAAGGCGGGATCTGGGACTTTATGAACATCAATGAAATGCCAACCTTATTTGCTGAAGTGGTTAGTACAGCTAAAAAAGGTGACATTATTGGTCCGATTAAATCGGGGTCAGGTTTTCATATTATCAAAGTAGTCGATACTCGTGGCTTACAAACTCAAGAAGTTGAAGAAGTAAAATCACGCCATATCCTATTAAAGCCCTCACCGATTTTATCGGAAGAGCGTGCTAAAGCGATGTTAGCCAACTTTTTAATTCAAGTGCGTGCCGGTGATGCTGATTTCGCTAAATTAGCCAGTCAGTACTCTGAAGATCCTGGTTCTGCAGCTAAAGGCGGTGAATTAGGCTGGGCAGACCCAAGCATGTATGTGCCAGAGTTTTCACAAACTCTAGCAAGCCTTGAAGAAGGTCAGTACAGTGAACCGTTCCGTTCAACGCATGGCTGGCATATAGTCCAACTTGAAGCTCGCCGTAAAACAGACGCTACAGAACAATTTAATAGCAACCGTGCTCATCAATTAATCTTCCGTCGTAAGTTTAATGAAGAGCTACAAACCTGGTTAGACGAAATGCGTTCAGAAGCGTATATCGAAATCGTTGAGCCAGAAAGCAAACGAGGCTAAGCATAATTAATGACTAAACGTATTGCCATAACACCAGGCGAACCAGCAAGTATTGGTCCAGACTTAGTCATCAAACTCGCTCAACAGGCTTGGCCTGTTGAGTTAGTTGTTTGCGCCGATCCTGATTTGCTCATGACGCGAGCAAAAATGCTTGGATTACCCTTGCAACTTATGCCTTACCAATCATCACAACCACCAAAACCTCAAGCCGCAGGAACATTAACCATTGCGCCTTTTGCATTAGCTGAAGAAGCTAAATGTGGTGTGTTGAATGAAGCAAACAGTGCATATGTAGTAGAAACCTTGCGTTACGCCGGTGAGAGAAATATGTCGAATGAATTCGACGCCGTCGTCACTGGGCCAGTGCATAAAGGCATTATTAACCAAGCGGGTATTCCGTTTAGTGGTCATACCGAATTTTTTGCACTGCAAGCTAACTGTGCTGATGTTGTCATGATGCTTGCCGCTCCAGGCTTGCAAGTGGCATTGATGACGACTCACATTCCTTTAGCGTATGTCGCTAAAGCGATTACCCGTGATAGACTGCATCATATTATTACCATTTTACATCGCGAGTTAGTCAGTAAGTTTGGTTTAGGCTCACCTAAAATTTATGTGTGCGGACTCAATCCACATGCAGGAGAAGATGGCCATTTAGGCCGTGAAGAAATTGATACCATCATACCTGCGCTCAACGAGCTACGGGAACAAGGTATGGATATTGTTGGCCCCTTACCGGCCGATACGCTATTCCAACCTAAGTATCTCGAACAAGCTGACGTGGTATTAGCCATGTATCATGACCAAGGATTACCTGTGCTTAAATCATTAGGATTTGGCAAGTCGGTCAATATCACCTTAGGTTTACCTTATATCCGTACTTCAGTCGATCACGGCACCGCGCTAGAATTAGCCGGCAGTGGCCAAGCGGATAGCGGCAGTTTTACCTGTGCATTAAACAAAGCCATCGAATTGGCCTCAAAAAGTAAGTAACCCATTTTAATGAGTAATAAAGTACATTTAGGCCATACGGCCAGAAAGCGTTTTGGACAAAACTTCTTAACTGATCAAGGCGTGATTAGTAGCATAGTCGGGGCTATTGCGCCTGATAATAATCATGTGATGGTCGAAATTGGACCTGGCCTAGGTGCCTTAACTGAACCTGTTGCAGACATGATTGATAACCTCACGGTTGTTGAATTAGATCGCGACTTAGTTAAGCGCCTACAATATCATCCAACACTAAAAGACAAACTGACCATTCACCAAGGTGATGCATTGCAGTTTGATTTTAACCAATTGCAACAAGCTGGCAAAAAAATGAAAGTGTTTGGAAATCTTCCTTACAACATTTCAACGCCCTTGATGTTTCATTTGTTTGAGTTTGCTGAACAAATAGAAACAATGCATTTTATGTTGCAAAAAGAAGTCGTATTACGTTTATCGGCTAGCCCTGGTAACAAGGCATATGGCCGCTTAACGGTAATGGCACAATATTATTGCCAAGTGGTTCCTGTACTAGAAGTGCCGCCAACCAGCTTCACTCCTGCCCCTAAAGTGGATTCTGCAGTCGTCAGATTATTGCCTTATGCAGTCAAGCCTTGGCCATGTCAAAATGTTGATGTATTAAGGCACTTAGTGACTACCGCATTTAATATGCGCCGTAAGACATTACGTAATAATTTAAAAACATTATTGTCAGACGACGATTTTGCTACGTTACAAGTTGATGCTAGTTTGCGGCCCGAACAAATTAGCGTCGAGCAATACGTCACAATGGCTAATTTTCTGTGTGACAAAAAAGATTAAATATAAGGGCATGCGTATTGAGCATGCCCTTTTGCTTTAGGATCTAATATGAGCCAAGTTGAATCACCGATAAAAATTAAAGTCGACACCCAATATTTAGAACAACAATCTGATGTTGCCGATAATAAATACCTCTTTAGCTACACGATAACCATTATCAATCTGAGTGATAACAAAGTAACTCTAAAAGACCGTCATTGGATTATCACCGACGCTGACGGCGATAAAAATGAAGTCAAAGGCCCTGGTGTTGTGGGCGAAACGCCGACCATTGCTCCGAATACCGCATATCAATATACCAGTGGTACTGTAATGGAAACGCCAGTCGGTTTTATGCAAGGTTTTTATGGTATGGAAGATCATAAAGGAGAGCGTTTTTTAGTCGCAATCCCACCTTTTCGTCTAGCGGTTCCTGGGATATTTCAATAACTTATGGCTAACTATTTTGTTGGCGATATTCAAGGTTGTTATTCAGAATTACAACTACTGCTGCAAAAAGTGGCTTTTAATCCGTCTAAAGACCAACTCTGGGCCGTAGGTGATCTTATTGCCAGGGGAACTGAGTCACTTGCAACCCTGCGTTTCTTTCAATCCTTACAAGATTCTGCAAAAGTGGTGCTCGGTAATCACGATTTACATCTGCTAGCTTTGCACGGAAAATTAAAGCGACCTAATCCCAACGATCATCTTGACGAACTCCTCAATGCACCTGATATTGATAATTTGGTCACTTGGGTTCGTCAACAACCCTTGATTCGGACCTTACCCGAACACAATATCATCATGACGCATGCCGGTGTTCCCCCTCAATGGGACTTGGCCATAGTTGAGCGTGAAGCAAAACAAGTGAGCATAGCTTTACAGCAAGATGATTATTTAAGCGAATTAATTGGCCAAATGTATAGCGACGATACCGAACAATGGTCGCCAGCACTGGCAGGTATAGCTAGGCTACGTTACTGTATCAATGCCTTAACTCGAATGAGATTCTTGCACTTAGATGGAAGTCTTGATTTTAAGTGTAAATTGCCGCCCAGCAAACAACACTCATCAGATTTACGCCCATGGTTTGAATTCCCATCGAAAATAGTGCCACAAAACACCTTAGTTTTCGGACATTGGGCAGCATTAATGGGGCAAACAAATAACCAGAAAATTCTGGCATTAGATACTGGTTGTTGCTGGGGAGAGCACCTCACATTATGGCATCTTGAAAAGAATGAAAATATTACCCAAAAAAGGTTAGTTTAACGTTAAACTAAAGTAGCATTTAGCCGATAACTAAATGTAGAATTTGTTACGCTTGCCTGAGAAACAATCACCCTCTAATAAATTCGATATGATGACATGCAACAGCACACACCAGAAAAATCAGGATCAAATAATAATAGCCGGAGTACTGTATGAAAATTAATGTAGCGACCAGAGTCATTGGCGGTTTTACCGTGGTGACGCTGTTATTGATAGTACTCGGTGGTGTAACCATGCTGAGTAATGACAGAATTAAAGATGGAGCGACGATTCTTAACACTATCAGTTTACCTGCGCTTGAAAGAACGAGCATTTTAAGTGAAAACTTAAGCTCGCAACAAATTGAAGCACTACTGGCTTATTACAGTACTCGTTCATCCCAAATTCCTGCCATAAAAAAACAGTTATCAGATTTAGATAACACCTTTAAACAAGACCTCAGTAGCTTAAACAACTTAGTCAGTAAACAGACGCAGCTTTCAGCCCCCTTAGCGGCATTAAATAAAAGCTATACTTTGTATGGTTCCAATGCCACAAAGATGCTTCTTGAACGTCTAAGTGCGCTTACTTTACAAGAACAATTACTTAAGATGCGCAGTAATCTTGAAAACGCAGCGGATGACTCCTCATCGATTCTGTTAGATATTATCGATCTAGAAACTAGCGAGGACGAAACTGAACGCAGTTTAGCCGCAACCGCCAGTGTAATCGATAGTACATTCATCAATATCATTACCACAATTTATGATTTAGTGGCGACAACTGAACAAAGCAAATATGACTTAATCATTAAAGAACTCGATTACATGGTCAGCGAAGCATCGACCAAATTAGACTTTATCAACACTAAAGGTAACGGTGTTGTAAACAGTTCAACTTTAGAAGATTTAACTGCTGAAAGCGCAAAAGTATTTACTTTGCTAAAGGGTAATGACTCAATTATTGCTCTTAAACAGCAGCAATTAAGTCATGAGTTTGCCGCGGCTAAACAGCTTGTAGAAACTCAAAGTTCCGCCAAAGACGTCAACAAGAAGATGACTGTTTTGGCAAAATCAATCGATACTTTCGCAAGTGACATCAGTAATTCGGCGTTAGATATTATTGATTCCGCAGCGATTAAAACCCTAATAGTGGTATTAATGGCAATTGTCGTCGCTATTATCGTTAGTATTGCGGTTGTTAAACCACTGACTAATTCGTTAGAAAAAGTCAATAAAGCCCTTAATGTATTGGCATCAGGTGACTTAACTCATAAATTAGATGACACAGGTCACGATGAGTTTGCCGAATTGGCTAAAAACTGTAATCGCTTAGTCGACAGCCTACGCAGTCTTATTATTGGTATTGTCGATCGCTCGAACCAATTAGCGGCTGCAGCTGAAGAGACCTCTGCCATTACCTCGCAAACAACGATAGGTATTCAAGAACAAAAGAGCCAAGTCGATCAAGTTGCTGCTGCGACGACTGAGTTGAGCTCAAGTGCACAGCAAGTGTCAATGAGCGCAGATCAAGCACTCAATGAGATTAAGCAAGCTGACAATGAAACCCAGCACATGCGTACCCTTGCAGAAGAAAGCAAAAATACCATTATTGCCCTTGCAGAAGAAGTCGCCAGAGCCGGTGTTGTTATTAATAAGGTTCATTCAGACAGTGCATCGATTGGTTCTATCTTAGACGTAATCCGTGGGATTGCCGATCAAACCAACTTACTGGCGCTAAATGCCGCGATTGAAGCAGCAAGAGCGGGTGAACAAGGCCGAGGTTTTGCGGTTGTTGCTGATGAGGTTCGTAACTTAGCATCACGTACACAACATTCAACCAGTGAAATTCAGCAAATGATTGAAGTTTTACAAGTCGGCACTCAGGAAGCGGTTGCAGTAATGGAGCAAAGTCGAGGTCAAGCCAACAGTTGCGTTGAAAAGAACGAGCAATCTAATATTGCCCTCGAAACTATCAGTAAGTCGGTTCACCGAGCCTATGATTCGGGTAATCATATTGCCCATGCTGCGCAAGAGCAAAATATCGTTAGCCAACAAGTTTCCGAAAAACTTGAACATATCGCATCGATTTCAGAAGAAACCTCAATCGGTGCCGATCAAACTGCACAATCAAGTCATCAAGTTGCAATGCTTGCTGAAGAGCTACAAGCCTCTGTACGCGAGTTTAAGGTTTAATTGATACCATTATGCTCAAATAAATAAAAGGTCCCTCTGGGGCCTTTTTTATTGCTATCAATATCAAATGCAAGGTTAACCCTAATCTATGGTAGCGCTGGTTTATCACATTGATTAACCCACTTTAGTCTGACATATAACAGCTAAAAATAGATTAACTCACTATAGTCGAACATATAACAGTTAAAAATAACCGCAACTGAAGTTTAGGGATCGAATCAGTAAAGCTTAATAGCAACATTTGGCCTAGCTCTTATCAAACTCATACTCAATGTAGCCTATTGCAAATCAATGCAGCTGGCGAGACTGAGAAGAGTTAGATATATGTTTATATTCCCAACCAAGGTTAAATAGCACACTAAAATGAGCTTTAATCGAAATAAAACTCTTAAGCTTGCTCATAAATTACCGACATAAAAAATGCCGATAATTACTTATCGGCATTTCTGGTTCGCTTTATGTTACTGCATACTCAGATGATTAATCATCTGACTCAGCACCACCACCAAGACGGTCTTTGATCGCTGTTGTTATTTCGCTTGCATCGTAACCATTGGCAGAAGCCCAATCTAAAATAGCTTTACCGTCAGCTTCTGGAGCAGCAAGATCTGATGATGGCATACGTTTAGCAATAAATTCACCCACATTACCCGCGTTCGACTTGTAGGCAGTACGCAATAAACTGCTGCCATCACAAGAAATACTGGAGTATACGTTACGTAATTTAACACGGCTCTCTTTCATTTTTTTACGTAAGCGGTTTTTATCATCTGATTTCACATAATCACAAATATTTGCAACTAATTGATCTGTATCGGCAATAGCAGGTACTGATACAAAAGATGATCCAATCAGGGCTGCGATAGCTACAGGCAATAGACGCATCTGACACTCCTTTATTTTTTTATAGTTATATAGCTATGTATAGAGATCATATTTTAGATCGCTGTCAAACTAATTCAGGGTTAAACACGCCTAATTTAACACTTTTTATGTAAAGTGTTAAAGCTATATTGCAATCCTTTGTCGTTTGTTGCATTTACTGAATTCTGTAATTGCCAAGATCCATCATCCCAATCAGGAAACAAGGTGTCACCATCAACATCAAGATCGATTAACGTAAGATATAAAATATCAGCTTTGGGTAATAATTGTTGGTAAAGCTGACCACCACCAATGACTACTATTTCGTCACAATTGCCAGCAGCGGCAACAGCATCATCAAAGCTTTGAACACAGGTCACGCCATCAATACTCAGCTGGCTGTTACGACTTATGACGATATTATGTCGACCGGGTAATGGCCGCCCAATTGATTCAAATGTTTTACGACCCATTACCACAGGTTTAGACAAGGTCATCGCCTTAAAATGACGTAAATCTTCCGGTAAATGCCATGGCATTTTATTGTCTTTGCCGATAACTCTGTTGTTGGCCATTGCGGCAATCATTGCAATACGCATTGAGGCAGAATCCTTGTGGTTAGATAATCGATCTGGTGCGATAGTAGAGTAAGCTTGGTAACGCGAGCCCAACGGCAAGCGCACCTAAAATAAATACCGTTTTTAAGCCGTTTAAAATGACTTGTGCAGTGAGTTCAGGGCTGACTTGACTTTGGGCGGTCAGTTGAATCAGAGCAATCACGGTATTAAATGCATAAGTACCTGGCACCATAGGGATAATAGCTGCGACAGCATACATTAATGGTGGGGCTAAATGTTGCTTTGCAAACCGAATCGTCACGACGCCCACAATTGCAGCGGCTGCAAATGTCGCCCATTCTATCGGCATTGAAAATTGCATTAGTAAGGTTCGAGAACTGTGACCTATCGCACCAGCAAGAGCGCAATAGAGTAAATATCGTTTGGGAACGTTGAACACCATGGCAAAACCAATTGCGGGTATCGCGGAAAAAAAAGCGTCATGCAATAACAAACTAATCAGCTCAAGCATTAGAAAATCCCCCCCAATTGCATGGCGATGGTGATACCGATAACAGAAGCTAATGTTAATAACGTTGCATGACCCCAGCGAGAAATGCCTACGTTCATATGACCTTTAACCATATCTGAAATAGCATTAATCAACGGAAATCCAGGCACCAGCATTAATACGCTTGCGGCCATTGCCACTTGGGGAGTATGGGTAATTGGCCACATATAACCGGCTTGGGCAACAACAGTAATAATGAATGCTGTAATCGAAAAGTTAACCAATAAATTGAAATGGCGCGATGCTAGAAAAAGCCGCACCATCATGCCAATCGACGAGGCAAAAAATGTGATTAAACATGCCATCATGTCGCCATCGAATAAATGACAGAAACTGGCACATGACAAACCAATCATAGGGACTACGGCGATTGCAGGATAAGTTTTAGGGGTAATATGAGCGAGGCGGCGGCGAACTTCATTGGCACCATAAATGCCTTTTTCTGCCAATATACAAATTCGCTGTAATTCACAAATCACCGTCATATTAATGCCATGAGCACGAATACGACGAGTGGTCGTGACACAGCGACCGTGTACTAAGCTGGTCAGAACTAATGCATTAGATGAAATTGATATCTCAATGCTAGCAAGACCGAGTGCTTTACCTAGGCGCTGGCTAATCTCTTCAACAAGATCAGACTCAGCACCATAAGCCAACAGTAGTTGCGCACAACGCACTACAAGGCGGGTAATTTCATTTTGGCTATCTTCGTACACGATATCCTCAAATGAGTCTATTAACGTTGATAGATCACTTCTACATCATAATCGTCATCATCAAAATCATCGTCAAAATCATCATTATAATCTTCATTAACGACTTCATCTTCAGCGCTATGGTAATTATCCCATTTAAATTCAACATCAGCATCTGGCGTTATTTCTTCGACAATAGCCGGTAAACTTCTGATGTAGTCGAGCATCTTAATGCTTAACTCTTCAGTACCGGTTCGATTGTAAGCAGACATAGTATAAACATCTCCTTGCCAATCTAGCTCTTTAACGATGCGATCGATTTTACCCTGTAACTCTTCGTCAAGCAGCAAATCGGTTTTATTGAAGACTAACCAACGCGGTTTTGCCGCAAGCTTTGGAGAGTACTTCTCAAGTTCACCAACAATAGCGCGAGCTGAATAGACAGGGTCAACACCATCGATAGGTTCAATATCAATAATGTGTAATAACATGCGACAACGTTCAAGATGCTTTAAGAAACGAATACCTAAACCAGCACCTTCTGCAGCGCCTTCAATCAAACCAGGAATATCAGCAATAACAAAGCTTTGACCTGGACGCGGATTCACCACACCAAGGTTTGGTACTAAAGTTGTGAACGGATAATCAGCCACTTTAGGCGTTGCACGTGAAACTGAGCGTATAAAAGTCGATTTACCAGCATTTGGCATACCGAGCAAACCTACATCAGCAAGCAATAAAAGTTCAAGCTTGATTGAACGAACTTCACCTGGAGTACCTAAGGTCTTTTGACGCGGAGCACGGTTAGTACTGCTCTTAAAACGAGTGTTACCTAGACCGTGGAAACCACCTTTAGCAACGAGAAGCTTTTGTCCATGCGAAGTAAGATCGCCAAGTGACTCTTCTGTTTCTTGGTCAATAGCACGAGTACCTACAGGTACTTGAAGAACTAAATCACTGCCGCCATGACCGGTACAATCACGACCACGACCATTGGTTCCGCGCTCAGCCATATGGAAACGAGTAAAACGGTAATCAATTAGCGTATTAAGGTTTTCATTAGCTTGTAGGTATACACTACCGCCATCACCACCGTCACCGCCGTCAGGGCCACCATCTGGGACATACTTTTCGCGTCTAAAACTCACGCAACCGCTTCCGCCGTCACCTGCTTCTACGCGAATATTCGCTTCATCAACAAACTTCATACTGACTCCTGACGCCACTTAATCTGTAATTATAAACCCAAATAACTGAGTTTTGCAGGAAAGCGCTGAAGATAGCATTCATCACGATATCGCCTACTGCATATAAACAAAATCATCAAACTATCCTATAACAGTTTAATGATATAAAAAACACAAAAGCCCCACCATAGGCAGGGCTTTCGAGATCTAGCTTAGAAAGAATTAAGCTTCGATGCTAATAAACTTACGATTATTAGGACCTTTAACTTGAAACTTTACTTTACCGTCTGTTAATGCAAACAAAGTATGGTCACGACCAATACCTACGTTTACACCAGCGTGGAACTTAGTACCACGTTGACGAACGATAATGTTACCAGCTAGAACTGATTCACCGCCAAAGCGTTTAACACCAAGACGTTTACTTTCTGAATCGCGGCCGTTACGAGTAGAACCGCCAGCTTTTTTATGTGCCATGAGTTAGACTCCTAAATTATGCGCTGATCGCAGTGATTTTAACTTCGGTGAACCATTGACGATGGCCCATCTTCTTGTCGTGATGCTTACGACGACGGAACTTGATAATAGTTACCTTGTCGCCGCGACCGTGGCCAACTACTTCAGCTACGACTTTACCGCCAGCAACTAAAGGAGCACCAACATGCACTGTTTCACCATCAGCGATCAATAAAACTTGATCGAATTCTATGGTTTCACCAGTAGCAACTTCTAATTTTTCTAAACGAACTGTATGACCTTCAGCAACACGGTGTTGCTTTCCGCCACTTTGAAAAACAGCATACATGGCTATTTTACTCCAAATGACTAACACACTAACTCATATTATTGACGAGACTAGGTGCTAAAAAACTTTTAATGACAATGGGCGCGGATTCTACGCGAAGAATTATCATCCGGCAAGTGCTAATTCACTATCAAATAAAAAAGACCCTATTACTGCACACTATTCATTAATAGCTAATGTGCCTTCTTTAAAATTTAGTTAACATGTTTGAGTTAATCTATGCCTAAATTTTATAGGTAAATTGGCAATAATCCAGCAAACTATCGCGAAATCAGGATAATGTAAGCGCAATTGTGTAAATACATACTTTGAAAAATAGCACTAATATCCTGTAAGATATGCGCTCTAATTCGATATGACTAATTAAGGGTGCAAAGCCTGTCGCCCAACAACCAGAGACTATTATGGATTTAAACGCCATTCGTCAACTGGCTGACACTGATATGCAAGCAGTCAATCAGCTGATATATAAACAACTTGAATCTGATGTAGCCCTAATTAATCAATTAGGCTTTTACATAATCAATGGCGGTGGTAAACGTTTACGTCCGTTATTATCTGTATTGGCCGCCCGAGCTGTTGGCTATCAAGGCGAGCATCATTTAAAACTCGCTGCGATTATCGAATTTATTCATACCGCGTCTTTATTGCATGACGATGTTGTTGATGAGTCAACACTGCGTCGCGGCCGTGAAACTGCCAATGCGTTATTCGGTAATAGTGCAAGCGTGCTGGTTGGCGACTTTTTATATACTCGCTCATTTCAAATGATGACCGAGCTTGACAGCATGAAAGTGCTTAAAGTCTTAGCCCATACGACTAATGTACTTGCTGAAGGCGAAGTATTACAGTTAATGAACTGTAATGATCCCGATACGACCGAAGCAAACTATATGCGGGTTATCTACTGTAAAACCGCTAAATTATTTGAAGCGGCAACTCAATTAGCCGGCGTATTAGCAAATGTCAGCCCGGAACAAGAACAGGCATTAGCCAATTACGGCAAATACCTAGGTACGGCGTTTCAGTTAACCGATGATTTACTTGATTACACGGCTAACTCCGACGAACTCGGCAAAAACATCGGTGATGATCTCGCCGAAGGTAAACCGACGTTACCGCTGATATATGCTATGGAAAATGGGTCTGATACTGCTAAAAAGCTGATTAGAGACGCGATTGAACAAAGCGACGGTACTAAAGCTATTGATGAGATATTAGTGGCATTGGGCGAGTCTGGTGCATTAGTTTACACCCAAGAAAAGGCGCAAGCTGAAGCACAAAAAGCCATTGATGCACTCGGGGTTTTTCCTGATAATGACTACAAACAGGCATTAATTTCATTGGCTCACTTATCGGTTAATCGCAGTAGTTAGCAATCATCAAGAGCTCAACAATTACCATAAACAGTGGTTTTCTGATGACAAGATTTTATGACTAACGGTATTGAGAAAGGTGTGAATATAAATTCACACCTTTTTTGTTATCACACTTGCCAATTTATCGGTTTATTACCCTGGTTAATTAATAATTGATTGATACTTGAAAAATGATGACAACCAAAAAAACCACGATAAGCAGATAAGGGGGATGGATGCGGGCCGTTCATCACATGATGATGAGGTGCGGTAATCAATCGACCTTTTTTAATTGCGTGATTGCCCCAACACACAAATATGATTGGTGATGCTTGTTGATCTAAGCACTTCAGCACACTATCGGTAAATGTCTCCCAGCCCGCCTTAGCATGTGAATGAGCTAACCCCTGCTCTACTGTCAACACAGTATTGAGTAACAACACCCCTTGCTTAGCCCAAGCGCTTAAATCACCATGTTCTGGGATCACAAAGCCGTCAATGTCATTGGCTAACTCTTTATAGATATTAGCCAATGAAGGCGGTGGTTTTATGCCCTTCTTAACCGAAAAAGACAGCCCGTGAGCTTGATTTGGGCCATGATAAGGGTCTTGCCCTAGTATCACGACTTTAACCGCTGACAAGGGCGTTAAATTAAAAGCAGCAAACACTTCATCATCCGGTGGATAAACAACCTTATTAGCGGCCCTTTGTGAGGCAATAAAGTGCATCAAATCTTGATAATATGGCTGTGATTGTTGTTGTTCAAACAAGGTTTGCCAATGGGAAGTCATCTAATGTATTCCTTCAAAAAGTTAGCGATAAATTAGCGAACAGCTCAGTCTTTAGTTTACTATCAACAGATTAATCACTTTTATGCCTAATATGATGCCATTACATAATAACAAAAACACCCCTAAAAATGGTTTTACCCTTATTGAACTCGTCGTTGTTATCATCATACTTGGGATTATCGCAATGATTGCCTTACCAAAATTTGTTGATATCGGCAGAGATGCTAAAATCGCTACGGTAAAAGTCACTGGTGGGGCGTTTTCGTCAGCAATAACCCTAGCGCACATGAAATGGGCAGCCATGGGGTATTCTGGCCCGGCAGATAATTTAGCGATTTTCAATCAAGCTGGAACCGATGGCCAACTTGATATCAACCAATGGGGTTATCCAGCACAGAATTACCCACCTTACGAGGCTTCGCCAAGACTGGATAATAATAACGACTGCCTCTCAGTCTGGCCTACGCTATTACAAGATGGCCCAAGTGTTTCAATTAGTGCAGATAAGGATATATCGGATTATAGAGCTGAATATATCAATCCAGATCAGTGCCGTTATTACTACAATTTACTACCACTGGTATCCATATACTATGATTCGCGTAACGGCGAGGTCTTGATAGATTCAAATCCTGATAGCTAATTTTTTACCTGAAATTTTCAAATAAAGACGTTACACTCATTGGAAAATTAACTCACCAACAAAGTGGATATGATGTCTGAAGCCAAAACAGAATTAACAATGTATCAAATAGCTGACCAATTTATTGCCTTAGCCAATCAACTTAGCCAACAAGAAAATGATATTGGCAAAGTCGGTACCGCAATGAGATTTGCCTCTGCTCGTTTTAATGCGTTTGAAGCATCGATTAAATCAGCTAATCTTGCTGCGGAAAAAGATCATGCACTCGCTTGGTTTTCTGATGAATTTAAAGCAATGTTAAAAGAGAATTTAGAAGACCACATCGCTAATCCTCCTATTGCTGCAGAGCAACAAGAGCCAGAAAGCGATGACAGCGTGCAAATGTTTAAAGGCGTTTAACCAGCATATGACGCGTTATAACAATAATGCCTAACAGATTATTGCTAGGCATTATTGTTCATAACTGACTGATTTTGCACCGTCAGCAATACGGTTCATCCTAGCCGATATCATGATGACTATTTATAGTCGCAAAATTCAGATATTACAGCAGAGTATAAATCACCCTCATTGCGAGTAAAATTAACACCACACCTGAAAGCCTATCAATTAATTTGGCCTGATTTCGTAACTTAGGCAACACGGCAGAATGAGACAACAAAAACGCAATAATGGTGTACCATAATCCATCAACGATTAATGGCGTAAACACAATTAAACCTTGGCCAATAGCAGTCTGAGCTGCTAATACAAATTGACTAAATAAAGCCAAAAAGAACAGGAGTATTTTGGGATTAAATAATGAAATAGCCATACCATCTCTTGCTGCAATCCACAGACTTGTGGGTTGACCCGCCGCCAATTTTTGCTGCATTCCGCCTTTAGACCTAAGTGCTTGCATCCCCATCCAAGCTAAGTAAATCGCTCCAGTTACCGCGATGGTATTAAAAATAACCGGCGATGCTTTTAATATTGCTGCCAACCCCAATAGAGTTACCAGAGCGTAGACACCAATACCGATTGAATGTGCCCAAGCACAGACGATACCGTGTAATCGGCCACCGCCAAGGGTATGCCGCACCACCATGGCTAAACTGGGGCCTGGGGACATCGCCCCCAAACAACATATCGCCAATAATCCCAGCCAAGTACTTAACGTCATAAAACTCCTCTACTTGTAGTCACCTAATTTGTGCAAAATACATTTTAACAACCAGTTAAGCATGCGCTGCTAGTGTAGCGCCGCTGATAAGGATGGGTATGATAACGTATTTACAGGGGAAACCTATGGCGACATTAATGATGATATTACTCTTGGTTATTTTTAGTGCCGTGGTGTTACTCATCAGGGCTAAAATTAAAGGTAAATCGATTCCGACCCTGATTATTGTCATGCTCCTTTTTATGGGGATCTGTTTTGCTGGTGTGCTCGCTTTTATTAATAAAGGTGAAAACTATCAAGCTTACCAAATGCTTCGTTGGCAGCCGCTACAGCCCGAAAAAATTGCCTCTTATGTTGCACAGGGCAATATTGTGTTTGTTGATATCACAGCTGATTGGTGTGTGCCCTGCCAGACCAATAAAGCCAATGTGCTTCACCGTGAACAAGTCGTAAACCAATTAAACCAACAGCATATTATCCTCATGCAAGGTAACTGGACCCATGCCGATGCGGTCATAGAGCAATACATGGGGCAACAGGCTGTTGCTGGTACGCCGTTTAATAAAGTGTATGGCCCTAGCTACCCAAAAGGGATTGAGTTGCCTAAAGCGCTCATTATCGATGACCTTTATCAAGCGTTATCTCTAGTCGCCCAGTAAATTATCATCCTTGTGATACTTGAAATAAAAAAGACTGCCGAAGCAGTCTTTTTCGTTATTGTGCCATTAACAACAATGGCAGTTAACTTATATTAGAAGCGATAGTTAACACGGCCGTAATAGAAGCCACCGTTGTAATCGAATGGACCACTTTCGTAGTACACTCCACCTAACTCACCTAATGTGCCATCTTTTAACTTCTGCGCTTCTTGATCGAAGATGTTATTAGCACCTACAGATACCGTTAAGTTATCAAGTACCGCATAACTCACTTCAAGATCGATAGTCACTGCAGCATCAGCAACCTCAGAACCCCAATCAGAAGTATCATCAGCATGTGTTGCGTAATATTCACCAAAATAGTTAGCACGCACAGACATGCTTAAATCATCCCAGCTTTGGCCCCACGTTAGAGTGGCACGATGTGCTGGAATACCATCTTCTAAACGACGAACTTTACCTGCATCAGTTGTTTCTGGATCATACTTATCAACACTAGTATCAGTCCAACCATAGGCTAAGCTAAACTTGGCATCGCCAGAAAGCATTTCAGTAGTATACGAACCGACAATATCAACACCTTGAGTGGTGGTATCAAAGTCATTGGTATAGAAGGTTACCGCTGAAATCAGTTCAGGAAATTCAACACCAGCAGCTCTTAATGCATCATAATCACTTGCTTTAACCGAAATTTGGCTTGACTGAGCAATACGACCGGTGACTTCAATGTTGTAGTAATCAACTGTTAAGAACAAGTTTTCATATTGATACACCAAACCAGCTGCATAGCTAACAGACTCTTCAGGCTTAAGCACTTCACCGCCATAGAAAGCCGCTAATGGATTTGTTGGTGGCGCAATAAAGGTCTGAATCAAATCACCATTAACAATCGATGTTTGCGTATTAACTACGTTTTCTTGACCGACTGTAGGTGCACGGAAACCGGTGCTGTGTGAAGCACGGAACGATAATTCATCCGTTGCAACATACTGCGCGGTTAACTTGTAGTTTAATGTGTCACCAAAAGTAGAGAAATCTTCGTAACGAAGTGCGACACCTAGTAAGAAGTCTTCGGTTAAATACGCTTCAACGTCAGTATAAATACCAATGTTGCTACGGTCGTTTTTACCAGCTGATTCTGGACCAAAACCTTTAAATCCATGTGAGCCGATGTTGAAACCTTGGTCTGCGTAAGGGCCAGCAATCCAAGAGGCTTCATCACCTTGACCAATTTCAAATGACTCTTTACGCCATTCAGCACCCGCAGCAAAACTAATGTCTTCAATGCCACCTAAAGTCACAAAACGCGAGAAATCAAGGTTTACCGTTGTTTCAACTTGCTCGTAAGAGCCGGTGTCAAAGTCTGTTGGCGTATCTAAGCCCAACGATGGGTTAAGAGAGTTTTTTAAACCAAAGCTGGCTTTGTTACTACCTGTACCTGCACTGGCATCGTACATCCATTCACCTAACTCGCCTTTAACACCGGCAAAGAAAGACATGTCTTCAATTTTACCGGTAAATTGTGGCGTATACCCACCTGGGCGAATTTGGTTCATCGCAAAACAATTTGGATCGGCGACCATAGCTTGATACTCAGGGGTATCAAGCACGTTAGGAACATTAGCTGGCACAACCGCACAAGTTGATTGATCGCCATTAACAGCACCTACGAGTAATGTTTCACCACCATCGTTGGAATACACGTTACCGCGGTTATGTGGGTTACGATAGTAGAAACCACCTGTTGCTTCACGTGAAGATACGTTACCAAAAGCATACAAATGAGTGTCATCATTAATATCAAAACCTGAGTTTATGAAAACAGTATAGTCATCATTAATCTCTGGATTACCCCATGTTTGTGCAGGGTCTTGAATTGAAGTGTTGCCAGCGGCGGCAATCGCAGCGGCATCTGGACGCTGTACACTGCGACTAGTCGCATCAGCGGTTTTATATTGCGCACTGATGTTAACAAAGCCATCATCAGTTAACGGTAAACCGATGTTACCATCAATAGTAGTTGCTGCGCCGTCACCTTCGTAGTATTCACCTTGACTGACGGTGATAGAGCCACCTTCAGAGGCGTCTTTTAATACAAAGTTCATAACGCCCGCAATCGCATCAGAACCATACTGAGCTGCAGCACCATCGCGTAATACTTCAACTTGCTTTAATGCTACACCTGGAATAACTGAAATATCTGGACCTTGAGCACCATCGTTAATGCCACCACCTTGGAAAGCAATAACTGACGCACGGTGACGGCGTTTGCCGTTAACCAAAATAAGCGTACTGTCAGACGGTAAACCACGTAAGTTAACCGGACGAACTAGCGTTGCTGCGTCACTAATAGGTTGCGCACGAGAGTTAAAAGAAGGCACAGATGTCACTAACATGTCGATCATGTCAGTTGAACCATTTTTCTTTAAATCATCACTGCTGATGATGTCAATTGGAACCGGTGAATCACCAATTGAACGCGGTGCAGCACGTGAACCAACTACTGCGATTTTTTCAACATTTTCTTTGTTTACAGCTTCTTCATCTTCAGCAAAAGCTTGAGAGCTAATTACCGTTCCGGCAAGTGCAAATGAAATGGCTAAGCTTAAAGAGCTAATACCAAATTTAGATTTTTTTGATTGCATCATCATTATTATGTTCTCAACTGCTTATTATTGTTGTTTGTCGACTATGTCTTTTACAAAAATTGCTAAAAAACACGTCACACTATCGAAACAATCCCTATCCCGACTACATTTCTATAACAATTGAATTACAATTGCTAACACTTTTTGGGATAAATAAGCACTTGCTAAAGATTGATCAACACAATAATGATCTAAGCTTTTGATTTTTAGTGACATACATCACAAAACGAATTATTTTCAATAAGTAAATATTTTAAGCATAATAACAACAAACCTTAAGTGTAATTATAATTTTACACTTTAAGCTGCATTTTTATCCTAGAAGTTTTTAGAGGATTAACCGAAATGAACAAGCTAATTTCAAATCAATATCAGTGAGGCTTTGCCAATTGATATTGACCCGTGTAGGTTAGTCAACATAATCTAAACGGACGTTTGATTTCTATAATAATAACTCAAACATAAAAGGAGATAGCATGCCTTATGATGCTGATTCAACACTCGACCTAGATCAATACTCATCCATTGTTGATTTAATCGAAACAGCGTGTGAAAAGTTCGCTGGCAATACTGCGTATGCTTGTCTTGGTAAAAGCACCACCTTTAGTGAAATAGAACGTGATTCACGATCTTTTGCCAGCTACTTACAGCATTGCACCTCATTGCAAGCGGGTGACAGAGTCGCAATCCAACTGCCTAATATTACTCAGTTTGTCATTGCGGCTTATGGGGTTATTCGCGCGGGGATGGTGCTCGTGAATACAAATCCTATGTACACAGAACGTGAACTAATTCATCAATTTAATGACTCAGGGGCTAAAGCATTAATTGTATTATCTGATCTATTACCAACATTAACTAAGGTTATCGATAACACCGCTATCGAGTTAGTTATTTCAACGCATGCAATGGACCTTATTCAGCCACAAGGCCAGCCAGAAACACCATTTAGTAAAGTAGAATTTATGGCCGTGCTTGCTGAAGGTGCCAAACATCCATATAACCCAATAAAGCCCAACCATGATGACTTAATTGCGCTGCAATACACTGGTGGCACAACCGGTTTGTCCAAAGGTGCTATGCTCAATCATGGCAACCTTTTAGCCAACTCAGGCCAAGTGAAATCGCGAATTGCCAGCACCATGAACGAAGGGCATGATGTATTTGTCGCGCCATTACCGATTTATCATATCTATGCTTTTATGGTTAATTTAGTCCTGTATTTTGAATCAGGTGGTTGCTCAGTATTAATCCCTAATCCTCGCGACATTGCAGGGTTGATCAATACTATGAAAGCTTATCCCTTTACTGGGTTTGCAGGCTTAAACACATTATTTGTCGGTTTATGTCATCAACCCGAATTTAAAGCCTTAGATTTCAGTAGAATGAAAATAACCATTTCAGGTGGTACCGCCTTAACCAGCGCCGCGGCTAATTTGTGGCAACAAACCACTGGTTGTATGATTTCAGAAGGCTATGGTTTGTCTGAAACATCACCTGTCGTCAGCCTTAATGCACCTGGTCATCAGCGTCTTGGCACTATTGGCAAACCCGTTTTGGGCACTGAAGTGCGAGTGCTTGATATGGATGACAATGAAGTGGCTATCGGTCAAGCTGGAGAACTTGCTGTTCGCGGACCTCAGGTGATGCAAGGGTATTGGCATAAAGCCGAAGAAACGGCTAACGTCATGACTAAAGACGGCTTTTTCAAAACCGGCGATATTGGTATTGCCAGTGTTGATGGTTATCACACCATTGTTGATCGTAAAAAAGACATGATTATTGTCTCGGGCTTTAACGTCTATCCTAATGAAGTTGAAGACGTACTTGCAAGCCATGAGCTAGTGCTAGAGTGTGCGGTCGTCGGGGTGGAAGATGAACGTTCTGGCGAAGCGGTAAAAGCAGTGATTGTATTAAAACAGCCGCCAACGGATATTGAGGCAGTAAAACAGACAATTAATGATTATTGTCGAAGCCAACTCACGGCTTATAAAGTCCCACGTATTATTGAATTTACCGAACAACTGCCAAAAAGCACAGTAGGTAAAGTTTTACGTCGTGAATTACGCAAGTCAGCTTGATTAGCAATCGATGGTTTGGAACATTCTCCCTAAGGTGAATGCTTGTCGATAATACCGCGTCCCGTTCATCAATAAACAAGATGCTAAGGCATATAGTTTATTGATGAACGATTAACATACTGAATTAGCCAATCAATTCTGAGCTGATTAAATTGCGGGCTCATCGTTATCCATTAATAACTGTAAGCTAGCAAACTCACGATATAATTCGTTACTGGTCATCAATTCGCTATGGGTTCCGCTGGCAACTAATTGCCCCTTATCGATGACAAAAATCCGATCGGCATTAATCACTGTCGCTAAACGATGGGCAATAATCACTGTGGTACGTTGAGCCATTAGAGAATCAAGCGCCTGCTTAACTTTTATCTCGCTCACAGCATCTAACGCACTAGTGGCCTCATCAAGTAACAGTAATGGCCTATCGGCTAAAATCGCTCTAGCAATCGCTATCCGCTGCTTTTGACCACCAGATAAGCGCACGCCACGTTCACCTAAATAAGTTGCATAGCCTTGGGTAAACTCGCTAATAAACTCGTCGGCTTTAGCCGCAATACAAGCCTGCTTAACTTCTTCATCACTGGCATCTAAACGACCATATCGCACGTTATCGAGTACGTTCATAGCAAAAATCACCGACTCTTGCGGTACCAGTGCATATTGTTGGCGTAAATCAGCCAATGATAGCGTCGAAATATCAATACCATCTAATAAAATTCGCCCTTGTTTGGGCTGATAAAAGCGCATCATCAATTCGAATAAGGTACTTTTCCCTGCACCACTTGGACCCACTAATGCCACCCGCTCACCAGGAGCAATCGTCAACGACAGCTGGCGGATCACGTCTTGCCCATGATCCGATGGATAAGCAAAGCTCACATTATCAAAACTGAGCAAACCATTAACAGGCAGCACCAATTGCGCTGGTACAGCTTGCTGAGGTATGTCTATTGGGGTGTTAACTAATTCCACTAACCGTTCAGCCGCCCCAGAAGCCCGCTGAATTTCACTGAAGACTTCGCTAATAGTCGCTACAGCACCTGCGACCATCACAGCGTAAAACATAAACGCAGACAACTCCCCGCCAGTGATGCTGCCAGACATAACGTCTTTGGCGCCAATCCAAGTCACAAAGGCAATGGCGGCAATACTTAAGAACATCACGGTTGATATAAGTAGTGCACGATACTTGATACGGCCTTTCGCCACATCCATTACCGCCTCAACACGGTCGGAAAAAAGTTGACGGTCTTTAGCTTCATGGGTATACGCTTGAACGGTATGAATCTCATGTAACGTTTCATCGATATAAGCACCTAGATCGCCTACTCTATCTTGGCTTTTACGCGACAAAGCCCTTACTTTTCGTCCAAAAAAGCTCACAGGACCTAGTACCAAGGGAACCGCTAATAAGACTAATGCAGTCAATTTAACACTGGTAAACGCCATCATAACAATGCCGCCAATCACAGTGACACTTGAACGTAATGCCATTGATAAACTCGACCCAACAACGCTTTGTAATAAAGTACTGTCTGCGGTAAATCGTGAGATCACCTCACCAGTTCGCTGGGTGGCAAAAAAAGCTGGCGATAACGCGATTAAATGACTGTAAACCTGTAATCGAATATCAGCACTAACCCGCTCGCCGAGCCATGTCATAAGATAGAATCGGCAAAAAACCGCTGTGCCGCTGACCGCTGTTATCGCAATAATAAACAACATAATCTCATTTAGACGCCCTGCGTTATCGGCAACAAAGCCCTCATCCACCATCAGTCGCACACCTTGCCCAAGCGACAGCCATGCTAGCGATCCAATAAACAAAAAGATTATTGCTGCCACTACCTTCAAACGATAAGGCGATAGAAACTGTAAAATCCAAGGCAGAACAGGATGCGGTGGAGAAGATTTAGTAGGAGAAATAGCCGCGGTTGCAGTAGTCGTTGAATTCGTCACAGTATTAACCAGCATAAATAACTAAGATATTCTGATAGTACCAACAAAACATTGTAGATGCTTTAACTACAAGCACCCAAAACACCTGATTAATGTTCAGCAAAAATAATGCTAAGCGGGTACTGAACCTTGTTGGTTGAAATTTGTTAGTTAACATTCGTTCGGCACGAACAACTTAATGGTTTATTTAGGGATACGACATAAGCCATTACCCTAAAACAAACTAATTTGATGAAAATGCAAGCCGTGTAGCCGCCCACTTGGGCTGCGTTTGTGGCTTCTTGCTGCAGTATTAAAAGCCTTATGCATATAAAATATTGCCAGATACTGCGCCAATATTGTTATTGCAAGCTCCCCGCCCTGCTTTTGACTAACAATAATATGAGGAAAAATATAATGAAGAATAGCTTAAGCGCGTCAAGCGGTTTTACATTAATAGAATTGGTTGTCGTGATCATAATTTTGGCCATATTAGCTGTTGTGGCTACAAGTAAATTTATTGATTTACGTACTGATGCAATCGTGTCGACTATGGATGGCATGGAAACAGCAATGCAGTCAGCGGCGACCTTAACCTATTCCAAAGCCGCTATTGCCGGCGTAGAAAGACTTGCGTCAACGACACTTAATGTTGATGGTGTTGATATTAAGCTGGCGTATGGTTACCCAGATGGAAGTGCTGAGGGGATTGATCTATTAATAAACCCACCACAAGGTGATTGGAACAAACGCCCCAGCGTATTTGCTGGAGCCTGGATATATTGGCATGGTGTTATTGTTGAAGATGCTGGCACCGCAGCATGTTATTTACGTTACCGTCAGGCTACTTCAACCGGTGTTCGTCCCATTATAAATGTTCAAACTAGCGGCTGTTAATCGTCAAATATCATTTAACACACGCATTTATTGCAATCCACAAACATGATTAAGACTCAGGGTAGCGTTTTTCAATCGTTTTCAAAGAGCGTAAAAATAAGCCTAAACCACCCACACTAAGTACCAAAATAACAATTAAATCAAATGCACTCATGTAAGAGAATCGAAAATTAATCGAGCTTATTACGCCAAAAATTAATGCCACTAATGAGCCAAATGTCAGTAACCAGCCAAGTATGTTTCTGCCATTATAAAACATAATGCCCACGCCAAACATAAACGGGATCATCACCATACCACTGGTAAGCCCAAAACCACCCAGCTGATATAAATGGCTACTAAAGCCAAATGAACTGGTCACTTTAATGGCATTTAATAACATATAAAAGCCACCACACATCATCACTAATCCAATAAAGAACTGACCTATTCCGCCAGACGTTCCACCAGCACCTTTCATCATTATCCCTTGAAAACCATTATTTTAAATCAATAGATTGATGTTACTTAACCGTACAATTAATAGCAATCATCGGTATAACATGAACATTGTTACCCAATAATGCTTGATTGCCCTAGCGAGGTACTCTTAGCATCTTGTTTTATAAAAAATCTCCCTTGGCATTTAAATATCAATATCGCCTTAGCGAAAATAGCTGACGGATAAAATAGTAAAACTGAACTCATATTTTTCTTATCAACTTGTTTAAGCCTAAGCCTCGCGCTACTAGGTGTTATCTGAGATAATATTAGGCTATTTTATTGATATTCTTTTTTATTAGGTAACACAGTCATGACAACCCAATTTGCTTGTTCAGGTATAGAGCTTGAGCTTTTTCGTTATCCAAGCCAACAAGCATCCAACTTACAAGCATGGGACGCGGCTGATGAATACCTAATCAAATACCTCATTGATGCAGAAATAACCCCAAGCACAACCGCGATTCTTAATGATAATTTTGGTGCGCTGACATGTGCATTAGCAGCACAAGCTCCAAACAGTGAGCTACTAATAGAAACCGACGCAAAAACCAGTTTGCTAGGATGTCAGCAAAATTTATTAGGCAACAAACTGGCACCGACTAATATTCAATGGTTTAACAGTCGCGATACTCTGCCAGACAATATTCAATTAGTGTTGATGAAATTACCGAAGAATCTTCATTACTTTGGCCAGCAACTTGCGCGTTTATCAACTGTGCTTCCAGCGGGAACCCAAATATTGATCGGTGCTAAAGCCAAGTCAATCAACCCCGCATTGCTCGCCAGTATTGAAAAGAATCTAGGTCCTGCATCAGCCAGTTTAGCGTGGAAAAAAACACGGGTAATCAGCTGTATTAGCGATGGTAAACCACGCTCATTAGCGCAAGCGGTGAGTTGGAACGTCGATGAACTGAAACTGACGATGAGCAATCTTGCCAATGTATTTGCTGCCAATAAGCTCGATATTGGCGCAAGGATTATGCTCGATAACATGCCCAAAGGTGAATTCAACCACATCATAGACTTAGGCTGTGGTAACGGTATTTTAGGCTTACATGCAAAGCAATGTTATCCACATGCGCAGATCCACTTTGTCGATGATTCTGATATGGCTATCGCCTCGGCAAAACATAATTGGCATGCTAACGCCCTAGACGCTCAGTCCCAAGAACCACAAACAGAACAAACGCCACAAGCTTTTTTCCATTGGGACGATTGCCTGAGTAACTTGCCCGCAGATGTTGAACCAGACTTAGTGCTATGTAACCCTCCGTTTCATCAAGGGGAAGCTATTACCGACCACATCGCTTGGCAAATGTTTGTCGACGCACATAAACGCTTAAAGAAAGGCGGTTTATTGCATATTGTCGGTAATCGACATTTAGCCTACCACGTTAAAATAAAGCGCATTTTTAAAAACTGCACGACTGTGGCATCCAATGGTAAATTTGTCATTTTACAAGCGATAAAATAAGTTGATTGGCCGCTATATAAAAATTTGACAATAATCATAATGGACGAGTTTATTTAATGGACAATCAAGCAAAAGACTATTTAGCGATCAATAAACACGCATGGAACCAGCGAACTCAAATCCATCTTGACTCAACATTTTACGCCTTAGACGCATTTATCCTAGGCAAGTCATCATTAAACCCCATTGAACTTGAACAAGTCGGCGATGTACACAATAAAAGTCTGTTGCATCTACAATGTCACTTTGGGCAAGACAGTTTATCGTGGGCAAGACTTGGCGCCAATGTCACTGGCGTAGACTTGTCTAGCGAGTCGATTAAGACAGCCAAAAAGCTGGCCGCTCAATTACACTTACCAGCAACATTTATCAATAATGACATCTATCAGTTTGGTGACCACAATACCGAGCAATATGACATCGTATTCAGCTCTTATGGGGTGTTAGCTTGGTTACCCGATTTAACTCGCTGGGCCCAAACCATTGCGGGCGCATTACGTCCTGGCGGTGAGTTTCATTTAGTTGAGTTCCACCCGTTTAATGATGTGTTGTCTGGTTATGGCTATTTTGCGCAGTTACAAGCGGATATTGAAGCTGAAGTCACCTACACCGAAAACCATAATGACCAAATCGAAACCGTAGTCACTTGGCCACATCCGATAAGTGAAGTGATTAGCGCACTCATTGCGGCGGGCCTCAGCATCGAAGCGTTTAACGAGCACCCTTACAGTCCTTATAACTGTGTCGAGGGTTTGGAGTTTGTGGCAGGCAAAGGATATCAGCTAAAGCTTCAAGGCCATCTCATCCCACTTATCTACTCTATTAAAGCTAGCAAAGTGGGATAAAATGAGCCTAAAGCCTATTTAACTAAGCTTAAGCATCCGTTTTAGTTGATGACTGTTGATGTGTTGCAGGCGGTGCAAACAATATCCGCCAACGTTGTTTTAGAGATAATTGGGCTTGGGTAACATCACCCCACATCTCGCGCCATTCACTAAAGGTCACCACTAACGGATTAAAGCTGTTTACCGGTTTAGTAATACCGTAAATCACAGTTTCATTTTCAGGCTCGAATGTACCAAAGAGTTTGTCCCATATAATCAGAACCCCCGCATAATTTTTGTCTATGTATTGTGGGTTACGCCCATGATGAACTCGGTGATGGGACGGTGTATTAAAAATCAATTCCAATGGCCCTAACGACTTAATCGCTTGGGTGTGAACAAAGAACTGCAGCCCTAGATTGAGCAACACCGCAAATACCACCCAGTTAGGATCAAAACCAATTACCACCAGCGGTAACCAAAACAGCCACATTCCTGCCAATGGATACATTAAGCTTTGTCTAAAAGCTGTGCTGAAATTCATGTTCTCTGAACTGTGATGCACCACATGCGCCGCCCACATCCAACGAATACGATGACTAGCGCGATGAAACCAGTAATAACAAAAGTCTTGAGCTATGAGCAATAAACCAAAAGTGAATAAACTCATTTCCATATCAAATAAACGCCAGCCGAAAAAGTGTAAATAGATTTTCGCAATAAATAAGCCTGCAATGATATCCGCCACTTGATGCATGCCAGCTAATACAAAATTACACAGCACTTCGGCAGGGCGATATTGAGCATTACTCGGTAATCGCTGGGCGCGAACGCCAAACCACCACTCCAATAAAATGCAGCCGAAAAAGATCGGTGCTAACACCAATAATAACCACTCAGGGTGAGCAATCAGTAAATCCATGTCCATATTGTTATCCATTTCTATTTATTATTATTTTAACAAGGTTTGTACTAGCGCTTCGCTACGCCTAATGCTTAATCAACGCTTTGTTGCGCCAAAGCCATTTTAGTAAACCGCTTCCAATAAGCGCTTTTTAGTTATCCTTTGTTAGTAACCAGTTGTTAGTCATCCGTAAGCCATAGGCTAAAAAAGCACTCACCTAGTAGATACCATTAGTATTTATCACCATTTGGCAAAATGGTCTTCAGTTAAGCCAAGCTGATTTGTTAACTTATATTGGTTACCATTGTTATCGCAAATCACGCCACTAAAATAGCCAATGTATTGTCTAAAGTTGTTTTTTAACCAAATTAAATTGAGCTTTTCGCTGCGCTGATTTAATGGTCTAAAATGCAAGTCGACATTGCCATCATTAGTCGTGATATGCCATCCATCTTGTTGTGAGTGACGATTAAAATCAAAATGTGCACCACCCAATAAATGACGTTGACCATTAATCCACATTACATTTTCAGTCTGACCGGTTTCGTTAACCCCGGCGGCCAAATTAAGCCCAATAACACCATCGTTAGTTTGAGCATTGATTGAAGCCCAACGCCAACTGGTTTCGCGGCGCATAAATCCAGCTGAAAAGTCATAACCCGCCAATGCATATTGCAAAGGCTGTGGTTCATGATGAATGGTTAATTGTCCAGTGACGGCTAAGCCATTGTGCTTTTGAGTATAGGTCCAACCGTTATAACCCGTTGGGGTACACAAGCAGATGGGTAAGCTTAATGGTGCTGGCTGAATACGCAGATTGGCTTGTATGTCTGCAAGATTAATCTCGACATGCCATTGGCCGTCGACAATATTAATAACAATTCCTTTGCTTTTCCGGCCAATCTCAGCGCGCCCATGCTTAGGTGAGTCACTTAATTTACAGCCAAGCCCTAATGGGGTTAGCCATTGTGTTTGCGTTAGCTTATTAGCTTTGATGTCATAGAGGTAACAAAAGCCATTAGCAACATAACGAATATCCGCAATCGCAAGTGCAATGATATAATGAGGGGTGATAATACTCACAAATTGGAACTGCTTAAAATCAAAATGCTTAGCCACTGCTGATGCAGGTTTGTCCATTACCGTAGAGTAAGCAAACTGATCAACGTTGAGTGAATCAACAAGCCCATCAAACATGCCAAATACAGGCTGGCCATTGGCATTAATCAATTTATCTGGCGCCAATTGTGGCTGTTTATGTTGCATTGCATTACCTACATAATGTTGTTTATCAAACTTAAGTTGCATAATACTAACCTGAATTGATCAGTGATTAATGTCAACAACCCCGTAAGATTGTTGTCGGCATCTAAATTGAACCTCTGAAACAAGTTATTGATTATTGACTTAGCTATATACCTCGAGGCGTTCATTACCGAATTTATCTTTATAACAACATAACCTTAGCGATGCTGGAAACCCAGACAAATTCTGGTATCATTTATCTACCTTTTGCTTGTTATTGTTGCCTCATGAAGTTATTGATCCCTATTTTACTGTCTACATTATTGCTATCAGCTTGTGCGAGTTATGAGCCAACTCATGTTGGTCTCAATCCCACATTGGGGCCCGTCAAGTTACAAACTGAAGCTGATTATCCGCTAATGGTTGACACCATAGACACCCGCGAAGCCAGTTTTGTGGTACGTTTCAACGAAAAAGGCAAAACACCGAGATTAGTGAGTGCCAGTGAACCTATCCGCCAACAACTGGACAAATTATTTCGTAATGGGATGATCAAAGCTGGTTATGTCATAGACCCCGCCGCACGAAATTCAGTGCAATTTCAGTTGAATTATTTATTAGCAGATGTCACTGATACCACCTTCAGTTTTGAATCTAAAACACGTTTAGTGATTAATGTACTAGCTAAAAATTCACAGCAAGAATTTACTAAAACATATAATGCTAACGGCTACTTAAAGGGTCCATTGAGCCCTGATTTTGCCACGCTTGAATTAGATATCACCAAGCTAGTGGATAAACTCACGACTGAAATTCTTAACGATGAAGAGTTACACCAATTTATTCAACGTTAATTGACCACGGCTTAGCAGCGATGAGTCACGAAAGATGCCAATAAAAGGATTGCATATTATGTTTAAATGGCTTGCCACTTGTTTATTGTTATTGGCCAGCATAAGCGCCAATGCTGAAGTCGATATTCAAAAAGACACCCTATATCCGCAAGTAGAGTTAGACACGTCTATGGGGAAAATTGTGGTTGAGTTAGATCGAACCCGTGCGCCACTTACGGTCGATAACTTTTTAACTTATGTGGTTAAGGGTGAATACGACAATACAATTTTTCATCGGGTAATCGCCGAATTTGTGGTTCAAGGTGGTGGCTTAACTCCTAAATTAGAAGAACGTCCTTCGCTAAAGCCAGTGGTAAATGAGTCGGGCAATGGTTTATCGAACGCTCTTGGCACAATAGCCATGGCTCGAGATAATGACCCCCATTCAGCCACACGACAGTTTTACTTCAACATGGGTGACAATAAGAAATTAGATCCGTCTAAACGCCGCTGGGGCTACACCGTTTTTGGTGAAGTCACGAAAGGGATGGATGTGCTAGAAGCCATTTCATTGATGCCGACTGAACATAATAGCACCCTAAACTGGCCCGATTTTCCGGTAAAAACCGTAATACTAAAAAAAGCCACTTTACTGCCTCGCTAATTTCCCACGACTGATCTATACCTATCGATGGTAATAAGCGCATTACCATCGATATTGTCTTAATGCTTAGTCTCAAAAATTCTTAGTTTCAAAAATATCTGGACCAGCACAAATACCAGTGCATGATTGACGTTAACCAACACCAAGGGATGTTTAACATAATCATCCGACTACCTAGCCCCCTACATTTTTACTAGCTTATAAATCAATGAAATAGCACTATAGAATGACAAATATGACTCTTTTTTTAATGCTTATCACGTTAATCGCCAGATTAACGTCTATAATCTAGTTTACTCTTTCAGACAATTAGCTGCGCAACTCTTGGCACCGTACTTCTAATATTCAAGGACGTAAATATTATGACGGCTAATGATTTCATTGAAACCAAAGCCCCACAACTTGCCTATTACGGCAAAGCTTTTTTAGACAATCAATTAGATTACAAAGAAATACAACTGTACATGTGGGATGTATTAGAAGAGTGGCAATTTATATCAAACAATCCCAAGCAATTAACTGAGCAACCCAGTGATACAGAAAAAGTGTTTTGGCACTTATTGTATTGTTTTGATCATTGGTCTGGTTGGGCCATTAAAGGCAATCAATATTTACGCCAACAAGTACATGACTGTTGCGACTACATCAATATTGGTGGCAATGTGCCACAAAGCTGTATAGGTATCAGACCTTAAGTCAATTATCTGAATTATGGTCTGCATTCTAGTTTAACCTCAAACTGGCTGAATAATCTTTTAGAATGGCTTGAACCTAAACCTCTTGCAACATAAGCTAGAGCCATTCTCCATTATCCAGTTGTCTTATGTCGGTTTTTTTGGCTCGTACCCGTGAAGCATTATCGGTTTATTACCACAAACGAGTATTAATCTTACTCTTGCTGGGATTTTCTGCCGGCTTACCATTAATGCTGGTCTTTTCGACGCTGAGCTTTTGGTTACGTGAGGCAGGCGTTGACCGAGCCGCCATTGGTTACTTTAGCTGGATAGCACTCACCTATGCTTTTAAATGGGCATGGTCACCATTAGTCGACCGTATGTCTCTGCCCTTATTTACGCGTTTTTTAGGCAGAAGACGAGGTTGGATGCTGTTTGCACAATTGTGCTTAGTTGGCGCCATACTGGGTATGTCGATCAGCGATCCTGTGGTTAATCTTGAACGTTTGGCTTTGTGCGCGCTACTACTCGCCTTCGCCTCAGCGACTCAAGATATTGTCATTGATGCTTTTCGAATTGAATCTGCTCCAGAAAAAATGCAAGCAGCACTCGCAGCAGCCTATCAGGTCGGTTATCGAGGGGCGATGATCATTGCCACCGCAGGTGCCTTAACCATAGCAGCTTGGGTATCACCAGGTAATGATGCTTACAATCTACAAGCATGGCAAACAGCGTACTTTGCCATGGCAATGTTAATGGGCATTGGCATTATTACCACCCTATGCAGCAAAGAACCTCAGGTTGATACTAAATACGCTGACGATAAAGAACGGCAACTAAGAGCCGATTTTGCAGCCAAGTATCCAGCCAAAATCGCCGGAACGTTAGCCTGGTTATACAGTGCTAGCGTATTGCCTTTTATTGACTTTTTTAAACGTCACGGCAAAAGTGCCATTCTGATTTTGTTGCTCATTTCATGCTATCGCATCTCCGATATTGTCATGGGCATCATGGCAAATGTGTTTTATGTCGATATCGGTTTCAGCAAAGAGGAAATCGCTTTTATCAGTAAAGTCTATGGTTTAATCATGACCTTAGTCGGCGCCGCTTTTGGCGGAGTATTGCTGATGCGTTATGGCACCATGAAAATTCTATTCTTGGGCGCATTATTAGTTGCGGTAACTAACTTGTTGTTTGCCTGGCAGGCCTATATTGGCTATAACGTGCCATTTTTAACCTTGGCTATCTCGGTGGATAATTTTAGTGCTGGTATCGCGACTGCGGCATTTATTGCCTACTTGTCAAGTTTAACCAGTACGGGTTATAGCGCAACACAATATGCCTTGTTATCCTCAATCATGTTGTTGTTTCCAAAATTTATCGCCGGATTTTCAGGCTTATATGTCAATGCTTTTGGTTATATCAACTTTTTCATTGCTGCGAGTTTGATTGGTTTTCCAGTGCTGTTATTAGTGGTGTTGGTTAATCGATCGCAGCTACAAGTGATGGCACAGGCTCAATCATTAGATGGTTCGATTGATGTATCAACAGATGTGGCTAAACCACCTCTTTAGCAACGCTATGATCAATTTTACCTCAACTCGGTAATACTTAGTTGAGGTCATTCTGGTAGCGTTTCTGAGTCAGAATCTGCCTTTATCTTTTTGGGCTGTTAGGTGTTAGCAAACTTCAGTTGGATTTTGGTGACAAGGTTCTGCGCTGGCTAAAGAGAATGGCAAGTCTGATTAATCTCGCCTAATTAACATTGCTTAAGTACACCATGACGTGATTGAAACTAACCGCCTGGTGCAGGCCTAGTGCAGATGATTAAGCGAGACGCCAGCGGTAAATTTTTTACGGTAAGCATCCATGTGGGCGGCGCCAAAATGTCGCGGTTTGAGATGCTCGCCGATTCATCTACACGGGAAATTTCTCTCTTCAATTTAACGTCATGCTTGTCTGCCGCTAAGAGCTCAATAGAAAATCTAATCAAATCTAAGCAACGGACTTACTTTTGGACGAAATGTGTTGTCGTTAACGCCGCAGCTCCTTTAGCTCACCGCTGTGATATTCAAAATGAATAAGCCACTAGGTTGTGGTGGACCACGACGGCATAGCGTTATCGAAGCGTTTAGTGATGTTGAAGGTATTCAACTCGGCATAAAATTACCATGAAATCCTAGGGGCAGATGGTATGGTAGCCATGCTCTTGCAATGGGACCTGAAGATAAATCATTCACTGCAAAGATATTCAAACAAGTACGCTTTGTCGGTACATGTAGCGCGGTACCGATTAAGTAGCCGGTATTTTCGATAGCTTTTGGGCAAACACTAATGTGCTCTTCAACCAAGTAATCTTCCCCAAAATGGTAATGCTGTTCTGCGCCAGTGTCGGTGTTGAGAGATGATAATGTATCACTCCATAGGCTATTGGTTTTAGCTGACAGATGATATAAATAGTGGTTTTTTAAACCGACCACATGATCACACACGCGTGGGAACTCGCTCGTACCTGGCATTATTTGCATACTGTAATGACCCTCTGTGTGCAGAGTAATCAGCGCTGTTTTTGCTTTTGTACTGGCCTGTTCAATCTTGCCTTGCATAACATTAGACAGCTTATGCAATACATTCACGTCGGGATACAAGCTCGCATCAAAATGAATAGTGCCATTTATTTCTTCCCATGCATTTCCATAATGAAATACAAACCCCGCTGGAAGTTCGTAGTGCTTGATAACAGTTAATGACTGCTTACTAATCACTAACACCCTCATTGGAATGTCAGTATTGTATTTAATTTGTTCAAAATGTCCGTCAATAGATTTATCAGTAAACAGTGATGGCAGAATGATCAACAGGTGCTTGTCTGTGATGAGGAAATCATGCAGCATTGCGCCACGATATTGAGTGTTAATTACCCCTGCATTTTTGACGTTACCGTTCGCGGCCAAATGATAGAGCACAATATTACCTGATGGATGCAAACCAAAATTCCAAATATCACCACTAGGATCCACTTTTGGATGAGCAGAAAAAGGCAGCCCTTGTAAAGTATTGGCGTATTTTGACTCTGCTCCTAAATGAACTTGCTGTTGAAATTGCATTGAATCACGATCTATTTTTGTCGGAGACCCCGCCTCCCAAAGCGCCCAAAGATCATCACCAACAGCAATGATATTGGTATTGGCGGTATTGACTGTGTCAGGAGTCACCACCGGTAGCGCATGGGCAATTTTGGTCTCAGGGCCAGAATAAACAAATTGCTGGGCTTGTTGCTCTTGGCTAAATTTTGGTGTGTTAATAAACTGGCCGCGATGGACGATATTCTGATTTTTTATTTCAAAACGTTGCAACATGCCATCACCTTCAAAGGCATGTTGATATCGGATGGCTCCACGTTCATGTTTTGCTGGGCCATTGCGATAAAATACCCCATGTAAATCTGCTGGAATACGCCCTTCAAGTGAAAGTGTTTGTGGCTCAAAGTTACGTTCTACATTGGCAAAACCAATCAATTCAGGATGAACAGCTAAGGCATCATTAAATAACTGTTTAACATTGACCATAGCCGGAACTACGGGTGCGGTAAGTAAGGTTGCAGATGCGGGCAATACACTTGATGCACCGACTATAGCCATGCTTTTTAAAAACTGTCTACGTTGCATAATTAGCACCTCCCTATGTTAGTAGATAATGTGGGTTTGATTAATCACGGGATCTTGCTGTTCGGTTACGGTAAATGCCGCATCTTGATAACCAACTGGACCATAATTAGGTTTGGCGTTGTTTGAAAATCCATAACCTTCTGATGGCATTCCAAATAGGTTGGTGTCTAATGTGCCGTTATTATTTTCGTCTTGAAAGAAGCGAATAGCATATTGACCGACAGGAATATTAGTAAAAATAACCTTATTGATACCTTGCTTAGCTTGAAGATAAGTAGCACTAAATGCCTCTCCTTTTGAATAGCTGTCTTGACTATTAAACAGCTGTGCGTAAATCTTACTGGGTTGAGCGTTAACGCCCTCTATTTCAAAAGAGATATCTGCTGCAAAAACCGATGAAGTAAACAATGAACTGCAGAGTATTGAGGTCAGTATGACTTGGGTTAATTTATTGCTGTTAACATTTATTTTCTGGCTGTTGATGCTCATTTTTATATCCTTAGCAAATGGTGTCATTGTGCAGGCACGTTGACTTGTTAAATTGGAATATGCTGGTGAAGTATCACCGTTGCGTCTTGTTAAATAGACGATAGAATGGGCATTAGAAAAGCAACAGCCGCTTTACGTAAAATGGGTTAAAAACTTCGTAAGATGTCACTAAAAAGGAATGTGTACCATTGGCGATTCGTGAAATATCTACTAAAAATCAATCGGTAAACTTTACTTTTAATAAAAGTAAATTACTGCGAGAACTACTTGTTGTAATATCTATAGGACTTTTTATTGGTTTTTTAGCACCGTTTGGCATGCATGAGCTGCCGGTCTTTATGTCGATTAGCTATTGGGTTTTTACGTGTGTTTGTGGTTATTTTATTTATTCACCGTTAATCAATCTAGGGCATAAATATTTATCTGAGAAGTTCAGTGCTCCTTGGCTACGTGTTGCAATACCATCTTTAATAGCAAGTATATTAATGAGCTTAGTTGTGCCATTAATCACCATGATATTTTTTAATTCCCCTATTAATCTCATCAATGACTTTGTTCATTTCCTGCCTAAGACATTAGTGATTGGCGGTGTTATTACCTTTTTTAGTGTGTGGCAGAATCATGTTAAACAGCAGCAACAGCAGTTGGAACTATCAACTAAAGTGATTGAAGAGCATGCCTCAACGGCTGATACTAAGAGTATTCAAATTGAACAATTTATGTCGTTATTACCTATCAACAAACGCGGCCAGTTATTGTGCTTAGAAATGGACGATCACTATTTGAAAGTGCATACCGATAAAGGTAGTCACATGCTGTTGATGCGTCTGAAAGATGCTTTACTACAGCTTGAGGGGTTTCCTGGCTTACAAACTCATAGGTCATGGTGGGTGGCAAGTGATGCGGTCGTATCAGTAAATAAACAAAATAGGAAAATGACATTGTTGCTAAGCAATCACCTTGAGGTCCCCGTTTCAAGAACGTTTGTTGATGCGGTTAAAGCAGCAAATATTATTTAGGTATTTTGTTCAGAGAAAACAGTATGCTGTCGCCAAACAATGCCGGTTTCATGTCGATACACCTCAGAACGAGTATATGATTAGTCATCCATGAGGATTGTTGTAATGGATGTCTACCCTCTTGGGCGTTTTAAAACAATTTTTCAATATTGGTCATTGGAAGAAACAGATTGCTGTCACCATTATTACAGCCATTGTTTCGGGAAAAATGCCATGACGTGCGACAGCCTCGGTCATATTCCTAACAAACTAAAAAATAATTCGCTTAATTTAATAAAAAAGCCGATAGGGTTACCCGTATCGGCTTTTTCTGTTCAGAATGGCTGTCTTCAGGATTAATCTCTGAAGTTATTGAACTGGAATGGTTGGCCAAGATCAGACTCTTTCGCTAGGCGCATAACAGCTTGTAAGTCATCACGTTTTTTACCAGTGATACGAACTGAATCACCTTGGATAGCAGCTTGTACTTTAAGCTTGCTGTCTTTGATAGCTTTGACTAGCTTTTTAGCAATCAGTGAGTCGATACCTTGTTTAAAATTTACTTTTAAACTGAAGGTTTTTCCGCTATGAACCGCTTTCTCGTCAACTTCCATTGATGATGGATCGACGTTACGTTTACTCAGCTGAATGCGCAAAATGTCGACTAATTGCTTACAAATAAAATCATCTTCTGATTTTAAGGTAACCACATTGTCTTTCAAATCAATGTCAATTTCTTTACCACGTAAATCAAATCGGCCAGCAACGTCACGGCGGGAGTTTTCTACCGCATTGCGTAATTCTTCTTCGTCAACTTCTGACACAATATCCATAGATGGCATCTTGCTTTCCTCTTTGGTTCATCACATATATATTTTGCTATTTTACACTAGGAGTCATTATCGGGATAGTGGAGTGCGACCACAGATGTCATCACAAGGTTATTAATGACTAACTGGTGATTGATTAACAAAAAATCATCAAGCAGCTATTTTTATTGATAATATCACTATAAGGCTTATTTAGACTGAGTTTAACGATGATTAACTTACGATTATCAGCAGTATAAATGGCTCGACTATAACAATTATGACTTTCCAGAGAGGTTAATGAGTGACAATTTTCAGTAGGTTTCTTATTATTAGCCATCTTCTCGCTTCACTAGGCCAATATTACGCTCGTGATCACTTATAAAAATATTTTCAAGCTTGCCTTAGTTGTCGCCATCATTGTGACAAGCTATCTTGTTTTTTCAAAACCAAGTTATCCGCAGACTTTTGCTCATATGGACAAAGTAGGCCATTTAGGTAGCTTTTTCGCGCTTGCTTACCTAGCTCATTACGCTTTTAAACCACGCTGGTATTTTTTGTGTAGCGCTTTGGCGACCTATGCCGTGTTGATTGAGCTGATCCAATCACGTCTTCCCTATCGTAGCGCATCAGCTGCCGATGTTATCGCTGATCTTACGGGTATTGCCCTGTTTTATTTAGTGCATTTTTCGATGATTAAATACCGTAAATTAAAAGCGAATCGCTAAAAAACATGGTAAAAACATCACTATTGCCACCATCATCCACGCACGATAGTCATCGACTGATTGCCATATTAGGCGCGGGTGCAATTGGGCAATTGATGTATCACAAACTGACTGTCTGCTCGCCAACGCCAGAAGTAGACGATGTGATGTTTATTGGCCGAGATAAACAAACTCGGCAACAAAAACTGGATTTTATTGACGATAAGCAGCAATGCCATAAAGCATTAGCGACCATATTGGGCACCGAAGATAACCGCTTAGCCCAGGTTGAATTACTGCTTGTGTGTGTCAAAGCCTATCAAGTTGAACTAGCACTTATCCCCTTGTTAACCAAACTGTCTCCTCAATGCCATATTGTATTACTTCACAATGGTTTAGGCCCCCACTTTTCGGTGGCTGCTGTATTGGCAAAGGATCAAGGATTGACGTTAGGCACAACATCGCAGGCGGCATTGAAACAAAATCAGTGGCAAGTAAAACACAGCGGCTTTGGCGTAACCCAACTGGGGCATTTTAGCGGCCCTCTTATGCCGACAGCATTAAAGATGCGCCTAAATCATCTGCACAGTGACCATCAACCCATTGAATGGCATCAGCCTGTTTTACCCGTGTTATGGCAAAAGCTGGCGATTAATGCAGTCATAAACCCATTAACTGCATTAAATCAGTGTGCTAATGGTCAATTAGCCGCGACTCAATACCAAGCACAAATTGCGGCAATTATTGATGAATTAGTCCAAGTGGCTCAATGTGATGGCATAAACTTAGATAAAGCAGCACTGAGTGCGCGGGTATACCAAGTGATTGCGTTAACCTCAGCTAACTTTTCATCTATGTATCAAGATGTCGCTCACGGTAGACCCACTGAAATTCATGAGATTAATGGCTATATTTGCCAGCAAGCTAAGGCGCATCAGCTTGATGTTCCCCAAAATCAAGCTCTCCTCGAGAGAGTTTTACGACTCAGTAAGCCTAATAATATTAACTCCACATCACTAAAATAGCCGCAATAGCGATTAGCAGTAATCCGGCAACATCATTAATTTTCACTTTCTGTTTCAGCCAAAAGGTCGCAATAATCAGGGTAAAAAACACCTCAACCTGACCTAAGGTTTTCACATACGGTACAGCCTGCAACGACATTGCGCTAAACCAGCCAATCGAACCAATACAACTGGAAACGCTAATGGCTAAGGTTAATTTAGGTCGTTGCCACAAGGCTGCTAAAGTCGATTTATCTTTTGCCAGTAAATAACCAATTAGCACTATGGTTTGTAACCCAATAACCCACAGCAATACCCAGGCTGCACGATGCGTAAATGGCCCTTGTAGGGTTAAACTGGCTTCTCTTACCCATAAGGATGTCAACGCAAAAGCACTGCCGCATGCAAGCCCTAACAATACCGTTTTCAGTGATAACTGTTTAAAACCCTGCTTGCTACTGAGCAACATGACTGCCAAACCGCCGATGACAACGCCTATCCAACCTAGTATTGATAATTGAGTACCAAAAAAGATAACCCCAAGGATAGCGGCTACTAAGGCTTCGCTTTTGGCTAGCCCAGCACCTATGGCATAGTTCTGCATTTTAAACAGCTTCACCATAAGCCCTGTGGCTAAAATTTGCATTGATGAAGCACCAATAACAAAGCCCCAGAAGCTGGCATTAAAAGTGGGTATTACAGTAGGGGAATATTGATGCAAACTAAATAGATAGACAGCTGCGATGGGACCAGCCCAAATAAAGCGCGCCAAGGTTACGCCTGCCACACTGACGTCTTTACTCAGCTTGCTTTGAAATGCATTGCGCCACGCCTGCATGAATGCGGCGAGAAAGGTAAACATGATCCACATATTGGTTACTGCTCTAAAAAAGCCCTGAAACTTGGTAAAAAGTCAGGGCTTATACAAGGGCAATTAGATTACTGTTTACGACGATTAAAAGACACTTATAAAGTGCTAAAGTGATTAATAATCAACTTATCGAGTTATTAGTCATCCAATGCTATTAATAATTTACTTGCTGGTATCAATGAACTCGAATGATTTTACTAAGTCATCAACCGCTTTCATCTGGGTTAGGTATTTCTCTAATAAATGCAATGGGAGTGCACATGGGCCATCGCATTTTGCATTATCAGGATCAGGATGTGCTTCGATAAATAAGCCTGCTAACCCTAATGCCATACCGCTGCGCGCAAGTTCAGTTGCTTGTGCACGACGTCCACCAGCAGAGTCTGCACGTCCGCCTGGGCGTTGCAGTGCGTGGGTAGCATCAAAGATCACTGGATAACCCGTTTGCTTCATTTCATCCATGCCCAGCATGTCGACAACCAAGTTGTTATAACCAAAGCTACTGCCACGTTCACATAAAATAATATTGTCATTACCCGCTTCATTAAACTTAGTAATGATATGACGCATTTCATGCGGCGCTAAAAACTGCGGTTTTTTAACGTTAATAACGGCACCGGTTTTCGCCATCGCCACAACCAGGTCTGTTTGACGCGCAAGAAAAGCCGGTAACTGAATAATATCAACAACGTCGGCGACTGGTGCACACTGATAGATTTCGTGTACATCGGTGATAATTGGCACATTGAAGGTTGATTTTATTTCTTCAAAAATACGAAGACCTTCTTCCATACCTGGACCACGGTATGAGTTAACCGATGAACGATTAGCTTTATCAAACGAAGCTTTAAACACGTATGGAATACCAAGCTTTTGGGTCACTTCCACATAATGTTCTGCAATCGACATGGCTAAATCACGTGACTCAAGTACATTCATGCCCCCAAATAACACAAACGGTTTATCGTTGGCGACTTCAACATGATTAGTTAACTGAATAATTTTTTGATCCATTTGATCCTCTTAGCGCATTACGCTGCAACAATTTGTAATAACTGACCACATAGCCAAGCCATGTAAGTACCTAATGCATAACCGAATACTGCCAGCAACACCCCTACAGGTGCTAAGGCTGGGTGAAATGCTGCTGCCACTACGGGAGCTGATGCCGCTCCACCAACGTTGGCTTGGCTACCCACTGCCATATAAAATAATGGGGCTTTAATGAGTTTAGCCACTAATAACATTAACCCTGCGTGCACTAACATCCACACAATACCTACTAAGAAATAAATCGGCGTATCCATTATTTTAGACACATCCATATGCAAACCTATGGTCGCAACCAGAATGTATAAAAATGCCGAAGCTATTTTAGAGGCACCAGACGCTTCAAGATGACGCACTGGAGTAAATGAAAGTCCTAAACCAACGGTAGTCACAATAACCACTAGCCAGAAGAATTTAGAGGTTAAACTATAATCTTCGGTCCATGGATAATGAGCTTCGAAAAACGGTCCCAAGAAATCAGCTGCAAAATGGGCAAAACCAGTGACACCAAAACCAACTGCCACAATCAACATAATATCGCGCAGCGAAGGAATGCGCGAATTTTCGGCGTGATACTTTTCGACTTTCTGTTTCAGCGCTTCAATGGCTGTGGTGTCAGCGCCAGTTCTGGCATCAATCTCTTTGGCTTTTGACGCCATAAAGAGCAACACGGCCATCCAGATATTGGCAACGATGACATCAACCGTCACCATAACGGAGAATATCTCGCCACCAACCTCATAAATTTCTTTCATTGCAGCTTGGTTAGCACCACCACCAATCCAGCTACCCGCTAAGGTTGTCATGCCGCGCCAAACTGCATCAGGACCATTGCCACCTAAAAGTGATGGATCGATGATCGACACTGTCATTAATGCAATCGGCCCACCAATAACAATCCCAAGCGTACCGGTTAAAAACATAATAACCGCTTTAGGGCCCAAGCTAAGAATAGCTTTTAAATCAACACTTAAAATCAATAATACCAAACATGCAGGCAGTAAATACCGTGATGCAACAAAATACAATTGTGATGAATGGCCGTCAATCACACCAAAGGTATTTAATAATGAAGGTAAGAAATAACACAGTAGTAAAGCTGGAATGTACTTATAAAACTTTTGCCAAAAAGGATGAGTGGACGAGCTTGTGTAAAAAACAAAACCTAAAATAACGGCGAGTATACCCAGGGCGGTGGCATCATTGCTCACCATTGCTGACGTTGACATGTAGAGTTCTCCCTTACAAATACATTATATTTTTAGTTGTTATTGTTATTGTTGTTATTTTTGCTGTTATGAAAATCGATGATGATAACTTATCTGCTGCGCGCTGGTAATCAACTTGCAAGAAGTTCACTGCGAATAAAGCAGCTTTGAGTTAACTCAAAGCTGCCTAGGTTGCAGGTTATCAAATCATTAATGATAAACCTGCATATGTTGACTGAGTTCCTTTAATTGAATCTTAACCAGTTCAATCACAGGATCATGCGGACTCAAATCGATGAAGTGTTGTAAATCCGACATGGCCACTTTAATGCAACCTAACTGTTGGGCAATAAAAGCACGTTCACGATTAAGATGCACATCGTCAGGATGCCATTGTAATAATAAATTACAACATTCCATTGCCTGTTCAAATTTATGACTGACGATGCAACCCGCTTTTAGCTCATGTAACATACGGCTAATTAACCGTTTGAGCGTAGCCGTTTTAAGGTGGCTTGGTTTTAATTTAGCCGCATTACCCAGTTCACCACGCACTAACGCATGTAATTGATGACGGCTAAGTTCTTTACCGGTTAGCGGATCATGGTATTTAACCACATCATTCACTTGGCTTTTTAATACCGTATTACCGGGTAATAAAACCGCCTCGAGTGTTAAGTCGAGTTGTTTAGCCAATAAAATTAACAATATTGATAGTGTAGTGCTATTGCCTTGACGCTTTAACACGCAATAGCTTAAATCTGCAGCCTCGACGCTAAAATAGTCGTCTCGAACACAAAAACCTAAATCATTGTAAAACCACTTAAACAGACCTTCAAGGCGCGCTTGTTGGTCAATAACATAGTGACTCAATACTGAACCGGCCATTTCATACCACGCCCACATAGCAGGTTTAGATGTTGAAAAGCCAAGATGTTCAGAGAGCTCAAATGCAGTTTCAGGTATCGAAACTGCATCATCAAGAAGATATTTTGCCATTAAAACCAATTAACCCATGAAGACGACTTGTTTGAAATAAGCCAGTTTGGCCGCTAACACTACCCAACCGATTGCGCCGATAAAAGCAAAAAACTTAAACAGCTTATTACGGTTAGATTTAAGTGCCATCACACCTAAAGCAATATAGGCCGCAACACAGATTATTTTTTCTGTCATCCATGGATCGACAAAAGGATATTGTTTGATCATAAAGCACAAAGTGAAGCCTGATAGTAATAAAAACGTATCAATGACATGTGGTGCTACTTTAACAAACTTTTTTTCCATGATGGGAGACTTGCGTAAATGTAAAACAAAACGCACGATAAAAAAGATCACACTCATGGCAATAAACATCATGTGAGTATGCTTTACCGCTGGATATAAACTGTAAAATGTTTCCATTAATTAAGTCTCATTAAAAAAAGGTAAAAATAAAAGGCGCCTAGTTTACTCGATCAACCAGCCGCATACTAATATTTGGATTATTGCTATTTACTTAGCGAGATATATACCTGTAGATACTGAATTACTCATCCATCCATTGCCCAAGCGTGCAGCGGTCATTACTGCCAAAGTCTCGAACGGTAGCCACATTGTGGTAGCCAAGTTCAATCAATTTCTCACGAACTTTAATCGCCTGTTCATAGCCATGTTCAAGCAATAAATAACCACCAGTAAGTAAATGAGCACGCGCTTGCTCAGCAATATAATACAAATCGGCATAGCCTTCATTGCCAGCGGTGAGTGCACTTTGCGGTTCAAAGCGAACATCGCCTAAATGAAGATGTTCATCGGCTTCATCAATATAGGGAGGATTAGACACGATCAAATCAAAATCGCGCTGTTTAACGGCTGAAAACCAATCAGACTGGATAATTTCAACGTCTGGTAAGTTAAGATTACCGCGATTAGCTTTAGCAAGCTCGACAGCCTCTGGAACATTATCAATGGCAGTAATCCGCCATTTAGGTCGTTCAGATGCTAACGCCAATGCAATAGCACCGGTTCCTGTGCCTAAATCTAATACTCTGGCATTGTGACGCACAGATAAGTTCAGTGCGGTTTCAACTAAAATTTCAGTATCAGGCCGGGGAATAAGCGTTGAGTCATTAACAATAAAAGGTAATGACCAAAACTCTCGTTCACCAATAATATGCGCTACCGGAGTGCCATTTTGACGTTTAGCGATCATCTGGCTATAAGCTTTAAATTGCTCACTCGTCAGTTGTCGCTCAGGCCAAGTATATAAAAAACTGCGATTTTTATTCAAGCAATGCAATAGCAATGCCTCTGCATCTACGTGAGCAGATTCAGAGGTTGCGGCTAGTTGTGAATAAGCCCATTGAAGGGCTTCAGCAATTGTTGAATACGAAGACTGCGTCAAGAGAACTCCTTAGTCGTCAGCTAACGCGGCAAGCATATCGGCTTGATGTTCTAGCATAATGGGTTCAAGCAAGACATTTAAGTCGCCTTCCATGACTTCATTCAAGCGATATAGTGTTAAGTTGATACGATGATCACTTACGCGACCTTGTGGGTAGTTATACGTTCTAATACGTTCAGAACGATCGCCACTGGCCACTAAACTACGACGGGTAGTTTCTTCTGCACTACGTCTTTTTTCATCTTCAACAGCTTGAATACGCGCAGCCAAAACACTCATCGCTTGGGCACGGTTTTTATGCTGTGAACGTTGATCCTGACACTCAACAATAATGCCAGATGGAATATGGGTAATACGAATCGCTGAATCAGTTTTGTTAACGTGCTGTCCACCGGCACCAGAGGCGCGGAATGTATCAACTTTTAAGTCTGCTGCATTAATCGAAATCGCTTCAGCTTCAGGTACTTCGTGCAATACCACGACTGTACATGCTGAAGTATGAACCCGGCCCTGAGATTCGGTTTCTGGTACACGTTGAACACGATGTCCACCAGACTCAAACTTTAATTTACCGTAAGCACCATCACCACTGATTTTGACAATGATTTCTTTAAAGCCGCCATGCTCGCCTTCGTTGACGTTCATGACTTCTATTTGCCAACGGTTCGCTTCGCAATAACGCGAATACATACGGTATAAGTCACCCGCAAAAATAGCGGCTTCATCGCCACCGGCACCCGCACGAATTTCAAGAAACGCGTTAGTGTCATCATTAGGATCGGTAGGCAAGAGTAAAACTTGTAATTCATCTTCAAGTTTTTCTAACACTTGTTTAGATTGCTTGTACTCATCTTGCGCCATTTCGCGCATTTCAGCATCTTCTTCTTCAAGCATCTCTTTAGCGTAGTCGAAATCTTTTTGAGCTTGTTGAAACGCCTTGAAGCTACTGACTACATTTTCAAGTTGAGAATATTCTTTTGATAATCCACGAAAACGGTCTTGATCCGAAATCACGGTAGCATCACTTAATAATGCTAATACTTCTTCATTACGCTCGAGCAAGCCTTCAAGCTTGCGGATAACGGATTCTTTCATTTAGCTCGCTAACCTTAGTTTTTATCTAAACCAAGCGCAGTTCTTAATTGGCCTAACGTATTCAAATCGCCTTGACGGCTTGCTGAAGTAAGCGCTTGTGTCGGTGCATGTATCAAACGATTAGTTAGCCTATTGGCTAACTCTAGTATCACTTGCTCACTGTCACTGCCATGAGATATTTTATTCAAGGCGCGCTCAACTAATTCATCTTTAATCGCCAAGCTCTGGCTGCGATATTCGCGAATACTGTCGACTGACTCTAAAGACCTAATCCACTCCATAAATAAGTGTGATTGGTCTTCAGTAATTAATTCTGCTTGCTCGGCGGCTTCTTTACGTGAAGCCATGTTCTGTTCAATTATGCTATGCAGATCGTCTACAGTATAAAGGAATGCGTCGTCTAACTCACCGACTTCTGCTTCAATATCTCTTGGAACTGCAATATCCACCAACAACATAGGTTGATGACGACGCTGTTTTAGCGCTTTTTCGACCATACCTTTACCTAAAATGGGCAAAGGACTGGCGGTAGAGGATATCACGATATCGGCTTTAGCGAGAAAATCTGGTATTTGTTCGAGGGTAATGGCGGTAGCGTTAAACTCTTCACACATGGCTTGGGCACGTTCGATAGTGCGATTTGCCACCACCATAGAGGCAACACCATTATCTTTAAGGTGTTTGGCCACCAGCTCAATCGTTTCTCCAGCACCAATGAGTAACACCTTAGTGGTGCTCAATGATGAGAAAATATGTTTCGCCATGCTGACGGCGGCAAAGGCGACAGAAACTGCCGCGGCACCGATTTCGGTTTCAGTGCGCACTTTTTTGGCCACAGAGAAGGTGTTTTGAAACAAGCGGTCAATGGTCAATGCAATCGTGCCAGCTTCTTTGGCTTTAACAAACGCTTGCTTTACCTGTCCCAAAATTTGCGGTTCACCCAGTACCAGTGAATCCAGACCCGATGCTACCCGCATTAAATGTTTTACGGCAACTTGCTCTTCATAGGCATAGAGACACGGCATTAAGTCGCTGTGCTCAATACTATGGTAATCCTCCAACCATTCAATAATGTCTTCCTTTTCAGCATTATTGCAATATAGCTCAGTACGGTTACAGGTCGACACAATAACAGCCTCGCCCGTACGGGTGCGACTAGCCAAGCTTTTCATGGCGTCATGAATGCGGTCTGGAGAGAAAGCGACTTTTTCACGCAAATCTACCGTGGCGGTTTTATGGTTTATCCCGATTATTACTAGGCTCATTTGATGGTATCAAGTTCTTTTCGGTGACGTTAATTAGGCTATTCTACTGAATTGAACCGACTAAAAACACAATTGGCTTAACAAAACCGAATAAATGTCTAAATATTTATTTATGGTTCACATAAACATTATGCAAACCCTTACATTAATATCACATTAATTTTGCTAAAAGCATTTTTACATAATGACTTAAGCCCAGTATCATAAGAAAATCTTAAGCAACTGATAGGCAATCCATTGCGATTATCTGCATCTTTCTTTTATACCGCTATTATCACCGCGTTGCTTTTGTTAACCGGTTGTAGTGTGACGCCATCTGAAGATTTTACGCCTATCAATGTGACCAATGCAGCTCAAGCCAATGCATGGGAGCTGCAGGGTAAAATTGCCGTTAAAACAGCGGAAGATAAATTCAGTACTAATCTGTACTGGCTACACCAACCCGCTGCCAATGACTTGCGTTTAACCACAGTATTAGGCACGACAGTATTAACCCTCAAGACAAATCAAGGCATGGCGACGCTTGAAGTAGACGGCAAAACCTATCGCGACAGTAACGCCCAAGATTTACTGACAGGTATTAGCGGCTGGTCAATCCCGCTTGATAGCCTTCCTTTATGGATCACCGGCCAAATTGGCAGCAATGATAAAATTGTCAGCTATAATCCTGATGGCACAATTAAACAAGTCATCAGTTACGATCCTCAGGCAAACTGGTCAGTGAGTTTTCTCAGTTGGCAACAACAAAGCGGCGCGCTTGTGCCTAAGTTGTTGAAGATTGAGCGAGAAAATGTGCAAATAAAAATTCAAACTAATCAATGGACAGCTGTAGCAGCCAAAACCCAATAACAATAAATGTTAATTGCTGGCACATTAACAAGGTAGTTAAACAAACATGAAACCAACTCACTTACGTAAATCAGCCGTTTCAACAAGTTGGCCTGCGCCAGCAAAATTAAATTTATTTTTACACATTACCGGCCAGCGAGCTGATGGTTATCACCAATTACAGACCTTATTTCAATTTATTGACCATTGCGATTACCTCGATTTTCATATTACCAACACAGACGATTTAATTTTACACTCTGCTATCTCCGATTCTGTCGCTGACAGCGATAACTTAATTCTTAAAGCCGCAAAGTCACTCAAGCGTTATACCCAATATGAAGGCGGTGCGCATATTTGGTTAGACAAATTACTCCCTATGGGTGGTGGTTTAGGCGGTGGTTCATCGGATGCAGCAACCACATTAGTGGCACTAAATGCCTTATGGAAAACCAATGTGTCACCCAGTAAACTGGCTGAAATAGGCTTAACACTCGGTGCGGATGTTCCTGTTTTTATTAATGGTTTATCAGCATTCGCTGAAGGTGTCGGTGAGCAATTGATCACAGTAGAACCCGCTGAACCATGGTACTTAGTTATTGTCCCTGATGTGCATGTATCAACTAAGGATATTTTTCAGCATCCTGATCTACCACGCAACACACCTAAATTGGATATGAACAGCTTAATGACTCAGCAGTGGACCAATGATTGTCAGAAATTGGTCACAACTAAGCACCCTCAAGTTGCCAATGCCTTAAGCTGGCTGGTAGAATATGCGCCGTCGAGAATGACTGGAACAGGCGCATGCGTGTTCGGGGAATTTACACATTCGCAACAAGCACTTGACGCTTTAGCCGAATTGCCGGCTCATATGCGAGGGTTTGTTGCAAAAGGGATGAATAAGTCGCCATTAAAAATACGGCTTGAGCAGCTCTAATTACATAATATCTTCTGGGTCAGTTTTGAGTGACAACACGTAAAATTGATCTAGCCTTTAATCGTAAAGCAAACATCTGAGGTTCATAAAGTGCCCGACATCAAGCTCTTTGCTGGTAACGCTACCCCAAATCTAGCTGCTAAGATTGCCGATCGTTTATTTTGCAAACTTGGCGACGCAGTTGTAGGCCGTTTCAGCGACGGTGAAATCAGTGTTCAAATAAACGAGAATGTACGTGGTGCGGATGTGTTTATTATCCAATCTACTTGCGCACCAACTAACGATAACCTCATGGAGCTTATTGTAATGGTTGACGCGCTTCGCCGTGCATCAGCGGGTCGTATTACTGCCGTTATTCCGTACTTTGGATATGCTCGTCAAGACCGCCGTGTACGCAGTGCACGTGTGCCTATTACAGCGAAAGTGGTTGCAGATTTCTTGTCGAGCGTGGGTGTTGACCGCGTATTGACTTGTGACTTACACGCTGAGCAAATTCAAGGTTTCTTTGATGTCCCGGTTGATAACGTATTCGGTAGCCCAGTGCTACTTGAAGACATGCTCTCCCGGAAATTTGATAACCCTGTTGTTGTGTCTCCTGATATTGGCGGTGTTGTTCGCGCTCGTGCAGTAGCCAAACTATTGGATGATACTGATCTTGCCATTATCGATAAACGTCGCCCACAGGCGAACGTGGCTCAGGTAATGCACATTATTGGTGACGTTCAAGGCCGTGATTGCATCATTGTTGATGACATGATCGACACGGGTGGCACTTTATGCAAAGCTGCTGAAGCATTAAAAGAACATGGCGCTAACCGCGTGTTTGCTTATGCTACTCATCCTGTATTCTCAGGTAATGCAGCTGAAAATATTGCCAATTCTGTTATCGACGAAGTTATCGTAACTGATACAGTGCCATTAAGCCCTGAAATGCTCAAAGTGGCTAAAGTGACTCAGTTAACCATGTCTGCGGTACTTGCTGAAGCGATCCGTCGTGTAAGCAACGAAGAGTCTATCTCTGCAATGTTCCGCCACTAATCTAACCGATTAGGGTCATCAAAAACGCACTCGATTGAGTGCGTTTTTTTATTTGTGTGGAACTCGGTTCATTAAGCAGACAAAGCGTACTTAGGCATAAAAGATGATTGCTGACCTTGCATCATCGCTGGCGTAATATTGGCATGTTGTTGCTGCACTAGAAATGATTTCCCAGCCGCTAAGCCAGTATGATAATCATGCAGTAAATCTGTATCAGCACTGCCAAGCAGTTTACTTTGTAAACTGTTGTCGGCAAAAATTTGGATAATTTCAACATCAGCTGGCGGATTAGCAATAAACGCTAACTCTTGTTGATACGCTTGTTCATGTTGCACTAAGTAATCAATGGTTCTGGGGCAATAACCAGAGACACAAATCCATGATTTTAGCTTATGTACCCAAGCTGATTGCGCCTGAAAGTCTGCATTAACCGTTCGAATGACCACAATTTTACGCGCACCACGCTGGTAAGCCTCACGAACAGGTAAAGGTGCCGCTAGCCCGCCATCAAGGTAAAAGTCTTCTTGAGGTTGCGCTATAAGCTCAGGTGTTTGATTCGCAGCATGGGTATTTAACCAAGGCGCGAGTTTCACACCTTGCTTATAAAGAAAAGGCAACGCACTCGATGCTTTTAACAACTCGCGCCAATGCTCACCATCGTTGCTAGGACTAAAAAAGTAACCTTGGCGATCTCGTGAATTAGTTGTAGTAATCAATAATTGCCGTTTGCCTAAATATTTTGCTGCAGAGGCGAAATCCAAAGTAAAACTGCCTCGAGTAGTTTTATCAAAATACCAATCGAGATCGACTACGTGGCCACCAACTAAACCCCGGCTTAATTGGTAAAAACGTTTATGACGTGATAATCCTCGAATTAATCGTTTTGCATAGCCTTTTTGGCGCGATAAAAAACTGGTTAAATTTTGCGAACCGGCAGAGGTGCCAATAAACAGATCAAATGGATCGAATTCGGCTTCTAACCAAGCATCTAACACCCCAGCAGTAAAAATCCCACGCTGACCACCACCTTCGGCAATTAACGCCGTCATAGGCTGTGATACATGCTCAGAAAGCATTGGAGGATGAGTTGTTTGGGTGTTCATAGTAAACCTGACGTTAGTGATTAACTGCATAAGGTAAGTCTAAAGAACTGAAGCGAAGATAGATAATGGATAGAATCAATTGAGTTAATAGAAAAAGGCTATCAATACCGCGCAAGATTTAACGTTATAAAAACAAAAATGCAAAAAGCCCGTCTATTAAGACGGGCTTTTCAGAATTTGGCTGGGGTACCAGGATTCGAACCTGGGGATGCCGAGATCAAAACCCGGTGCCTTACCGCTTGGCGATACCCCAATTAAAACAAATTATGGCAATACAGACTAAAATCACTTTGAATAAAATTTGATGGTACGGGAAGAGAGACTTGAACTCTCACACCTCGCGGCACCAGAACCTAAATCTGGCGTGTCTACCAATTTCACCATTCCCGCATCAAATTTTAACTTAGAGTATACTCTTTTTATTTCAGAGTAAACTTTGGCTTTACTAGCTAATGTAAGTACAACTCACTCTACCTAGTAAATATGGTAGCAATGGCGGGACTTGAACCTGCGACCCCAGCATTATGAGTGCTGTGCTCTAACCAGCTGAGCTACATTGCCAAAGATGGCTGGGATACAAGGATTCGAACCTTGGAATGCTGAGATCAAAACCCAGTGCCTTACCGCTTGGCGATATCCCAATAATCTTGTCTAACTTTATAAATGGCTGGGATACAAGGATTCGAACCTTGGAATGCTGAGATCAAAACCCAGTGCCTTACCGCTTGGCGATATCCCAATCAAACTTTTTGAAACATCCGCCTAAGCCAACATCTCTAATAAATGGTACGGAAGGAGAGACTTGAACTCTCACACCTTGCGGCACCAGAACCTAAATCTGGCGTGTCTACCAATTCCACCACTCCCGCACAACACTCTAGTTTAACATCTTGAGCAGATGGGTAAGAAATATGGTAGCAATAGCGGGACTTGAACCTGCGACCCCAGCATTATGAGTGCTGTGCTCTAACCAGCTGAGCTATATTGCCACTATTTCTTGCAATCCCTCTTGGCGAGGAACGGGGCGTATTATGCTTATTCAGGTTATCTAGGTCAACTGGTTTTTTTCGCTATTTTCATCAATTCGTCTTGTTCGGCTATAACTTCACCAAACTGAATGCCGAATCGACAAAATAAAGCCAATTAACTGACTAAAATATCCTTTACGCCCCTTATTATGATTTTTACTTAATCTTAATGCTGCTTAGACATTAAATAAGAAATGCATCACATCGCCATCTTTAACAACGTAGGTTTTACCTTCGACACGTAATTTACCGGCATCTTTGGCTCCCGCTTCACCTTTGTAGGTAATAAAATCTTGATATGCCATCACCTGCGCACGAATAAAGCCACGTTCAAAGTCGGTGTGGATAACACCAGCAGCTTGTGGTGCTGATGCGCCAACAGGTACTGTCCATGCACGTACTTCTTTTACACCAGCAGTAAAATACGTTTGCAGATTTAATAATTCATAGCCTGCACGGATCACACGGTCTAAACCAGACTCTTCGATACCTAAGTCAGTCATAAACTCGGCGCGGTCATCAGCTTCCATTTCAGCGAGTTCTGACTCAATCGCAGCGCACACAGGCACAACCACTGCATTTTCTGTTGCCGCAATAGCACGCACAACATCAAGATGAGGATTATTTTCAAAACCGTCTTCAGCCACGTTAGCTATGTACATGGTCGGCTTTAAGGTTAAAAAGTTTAGGTACGCAACTGCGGCTAATTCTTCTTTGGTTAATTCTAATGAACGTAGCATTTTAGCTTCATCTAATGCTGGGCGCATTTTTTCAAGCACTGCAACTTCAAATTTGGCATCCGCATCGCCGCCTTTAGCGCGTTTAGCTTGACGAAAAATAGCCCGTTCACAGGCATCTAAATCGGCTAGGGCTAATTCGGTGTTAATCACTTCAATGTCGCCAGCAGGATCAATTTTATTGGCTACGTGAACAATGTTTGGATCTTCAAAACAACGTACCACATGACCAATAGCATCGGTTTCGCGAATGTTAGCTAAAAATTTGTTGCCTAAACCTTCACCTTTCGATGCACCAGCGACTAAACCGGCGATATCAACGAATTCCATAGACGTCGGCAAAATGCGTTGAGGTTTGACAATGGCAGCTAACGCGTCGAGACGTGAGTCAGGTACAGGTACCACTCCGGTGTTTGGCTCAATAGTACAAAACGGAAAGTTTGCCGCTTCAATCCCTGCTTGTGTTAACGCATTAAACAACGTTGACTTACCTACGTTTGGAAGACCAACAATGCCGCATTTAAAACCCATATGCTTACCTTTATATATGTAGAATTATCCCATTGGATAATGATGTCGAAAGGGTGTTAAAACAAAACTAGCCTGGCTTATTCTGCTTTGAACGAATGTAATCTGTGCATAGCTTTCGCCATGTCTTGGTTAAATAAAATCTCGGTGGAACGAACCGCTTCATCAATCACGGCATTTATTCGCTCTTGTTCTATCGCTGGTGCCCTGCCCAGTACATAGCCGCTGACTTTATTTTTATCGCCTGGATGACCAATGCCAATCCGTAAACGATGAAAGTTCTTGTCGTTGCCTAAGCTAGCAATAATGTCTTTTAAGCCGTTATGACCACCATGGCCACCACCTAATTTGAATTTAGCCACGCCCGGTGCCATGTCAAGCTCATCATGGGCAACCAATATTTCTTCAGGCAGGATACGGAAAAAGTTAGCTAACGCTGCCACAGACTTACCGCTTAAATTCATATAGGTTGTTGGGATCAGCAAGCGCACGTCTTTACCGTGTAAAATAGCCCGAGCTGTGACGCCAAAGTATTTACTCTCTGGTACTAATTGAACACTGCAAATACGTGCCAGTTCTTGCACGTACCATGCACCAGCGTTATGGCGAGTTTGCGCGTATTCAGCACCCGGGTTTGCCAACCCGACAATCAATTTAATGTTACTCATCACAACCTAGTCAGTTTCTTAGCAAACACTATTGCTAAATGCCTTCATGGGGTACATCAAAATACACATGATGCAAAACGCGGCATTTTATACCAATTTCACTCATAATGTAATCATTCAAAGCCACTCAAGCCTTAGCGTTAATCATGTCCCCATCAAGTTTTGCGTGCGGAGCAATAACGCAAACCCAAAAAGCCGAACTGGGTTAGCGAAGAGTTTAAGTCAATCCAAGGGCATACTTGAGCACTTTTCGCTTTAATGGTGAGTCGATATTTGCCAATTTCAATGCACCATTACGCAGCAGTTTTAACGGTAATAAATCATTGCTAAACCCCGCATAAAAAGCATCCATCGCGGTCATCATCAGTTGATTATCGTAATAACGCGCTTGCTGATATCGCTTTAGCACAGGCGTGTGCCACCATATTTCCCCACTGCCAATGGCATTGGCAATCTGGGCTACCAGCACATCAACATCTTTAAAGCCAATATTTACTCCTTGGCCAGCTAGAGGGTTAATCGTGTGGGCGGCATCACCAATAATCACTAAATTATCTTGGTAGTAACCTTGGGCATGGCGGCGAGTGAGTCTAAAGCTACCTCTATTCTCAACGGTGAAATTAGGATCTAAACGCGGCGGAAAATGCTGCCTGATTTGTTGTGCTAATTGCAGATCATTAAGTTGTGATAATTGTTTAATGCGATTGGCATCGTCGTACCAGACTAATGACGCATGATTCCCAGGAAGCGGCAATAAGCTTCTTGGCCCTGCAGGGGTAAATTGCTGCCAGGTTACTGATTGCTGTGGGGTTTGAGTACTGATATTAATTAGCATCGCCGACTGCGCATAATCCCAGCCAGTGACACCAATACCAGCCCATTGACGAACTTGCGATTGAGCACCATCGGCGCCAATCAATAATCTTGTCGTGATTTTATCGCCATTATCAAGCTCAATACTCACTTGCTGACTATCGCTTAAACGGCCAAATTGGGTCACTTTATGCGGACATAATAAGGTGACATTATCCATTTTCCGGATTTGCTGCCATAGGCTTAATTGAATTAACCGATTTTCAAAAAAGTAGCCTAAGTGCGCTTGACCCACTTGTTCGGCGCTAAATGCCGTAAGGCAATCGTCGAGCTCCCATGTTTCTAAGCCAGTATAAGGCGCATGGCGCATCAACAGCAGCTCATCCATGGCACCAAGACGGGTTAATAATTGCTCAGATGCAACACTGATTGCAGACACTCGCACATCTAATGCCTGTTCTACATCATAAGGCTGCGGTTGACGGGACTCTATCACCGCCACACTAAGTCCTAATTGACCTAATCCAATCGCGGCAGCCGCACCGACCATTCCGCCGCCCACGACCACAACATCATAATGAGTCGCATCGCCAGAAGCGTTCGTTGATGTGAGTGAAGCATCTTGCATTGTGTTTACATCCATAAATAGTGAAATGAGTTTATGTTCAATATAACAGCCAATGAAAAACGAATTAACTGAACCTCTGTTGGGCATCAATAATCATTATTAACCTATACGCGTTGACATCCATGATGGCTTACTTGGCGGCACATTAGCTTGGCAAATAGTGCTATCACCCTTTAGCGGTGAAAATCACATCTGCAATTGCTGATCGACGCCCCCATGAGGGCGATAAAACAGGCCAAAATAAAACCATGACGATGGTGCATGCTAATCGTTCGATTATGCCCTAGATCAATAAACCACGGAAATGTAGCAAGGCTTTAATCGTAACTTAAGCCTAAATAACCACTGAATGCGATGTTTACTCGTTATAACTTATCAAGTTTAATCCAAACGATTAGTCATTACTATTTTTAAGGCTATTGCAAAATTTATATTCAAATGCGTGAAACTTGCACTAATACTAGCCAGACCGCCTGACAACAGGTAAAATGTCGCGCTATTTTTACTGTGATTTACTGGCGAGCACTGATGAGTAAAAAACTTCATATTAAAACCTGGGGCTGTCAAATGAATGAGTACGACTCATCAAAGATGGCTGATTTATTAGACGACTATCAAGGATATACCTTGACCGATGACGCAAGCGAAGCAGATGTACTGCTGCTTAATACTTGCTCTATTCGTGAAAAAGCACAGGAGAAGGTGTTCCATCAGCTAGGGCGTTGGAAATCTTTAAAAGATAAAAATCCTAATTTAATTATTGGGGTGGGTGGTTGTGTTGCCTCGCAAGAAGGTAAAGCCATTAAAGAGCGCGCTCAATGTGTTGATATTATCTTTGGCCCGCAAACTCTGCATCGCTTACCTGAGATGATTGAACAAATTCAACGTGGCGAAAAAGCCGTGATTGATATCAGTTTCCCTGAGATTGAAAAATTCGATCGCCTGCCAGAACCTCGTGCAGACGGCCCAACGGCATTCGTGTCCATTATGGAAGGTTGCAGTAAATACTGCTCTTTCTGCGTGGTGCCTTACACCCGTGGTGAAGAAGTCAGCCGTCCATTAGATGACGTGATTCTTGAAGTGGCTCAATTAGCCGCTCAAGGCGTACGAGAAGTCAATTTACTAGGCCAAAACGTTAACGCTTATCGCGGTGCCACTCATGATGATGAGATATGTACCTTTGCGGAATTATTGCGCCTAGTGGCCTCAATTGATGGTATAGACCGTCTGCGTTTTACCACCAGCCACCCGATTGAATTTACTCAAGACATTATCGATGTCTATGCAGATACGCCTGAATTGGTGAGCTTCCTGCATTTACCTGTGCAATCAGGTTCAGATCGTATTTTGACCCAAATGAAACGCGGTCACATGGCGATTGAATACAAGTCGATTATTCGTCGTCTGCGTAAAGCCCGTCCTGATATTCAAATCAGTTCAGACTTTATTATTGGTTTCCCTGGTGAGTCAAAGGACGATTTTGCCGACACCATGAAACTGATTGAAGATGTCGGTTTTGACCACAGCTTTAGCTTTATCTACAGCGCACGCCCTGGTACACCAGCAGCAGACTTACCAGATGATGTTAGCGATGAAGAAAAGAAGCAGCGTTTAGCCATTTTACAAGACCGTATTACTCAACAAGCAATGCGCTATAGCCGTCATATGTTAGGCACGGTTCAACGTATTTTAGTCGAAGGTCCATCAGTAAAGAATCCAATGGAGCTTCGTGGTCGTACTGAAAACAGTCGTGTGGTTAACTTTGAAGCCGCGCACACTCACATCGGCAGTTTTGTTGATGTGAAAATTGTTGATGTTTATACCAACTCATTGCGCGGTGAATTTGTCCGCGGTGAAGATGAAATGGATTTACGTCGCAGTTTACATCCGGCTGATATTTTGGCTAAACACAAGCAAGATGACGCATTAGGTGTAACCCACTTTAAGCCATAATCAATGTTTGTTGTTTAAACGATATTAAAGGCGGCTTGTCCGCCTTTAATTTTGTCTAAAATTAGGCTAATTATGGTAATTCAATGCAGAGGCTCGTAAACTGTCATTACTGTAGTATGGCATTTACAAGCCATTATTTTTGTCCTAATTCGACACCTGGAGCCTTATTTGACCACTAAAGTCACCACCATGAATTTGTATCTAGAACCTGCAGATACTCGCCGCCTCGTGTCATTATGCGGTCCATTTGATGACAACATCAAACAACTTGAACGCCGATTAGGCGTTGAGATTGTCCATAAAGACAACCATTTTACGATTGTCGGTTTGCCACGTAATGCCCTCAATGCCAATAATTTGTTACGTCAGTTATACATTGAAACTCAAACCGTCAAAGGTAGCACTCCGGACTTAGAACCTGAAGTGGTTCATTTAGCCATTCAAGAAGCGATTAACCTTGAGGCGGAACAAGACAACGACGACACGAGTATTCATATAAAAACCAAACGTGGCGTGATTAAACCTCGTACACCCAATCAAAGTGTGTACATGCATAACATTACTCGTCACGACATCAGTTTTGGTATTGGCCCTGCTGGTACCGGTAAAACCTACCTTGCAGTTGCTGCGGCAGTTGATGCCTATGAACGTCAAGAAGTGCGCCGTATTCTATTAACGCGTCCAGCGGTTGAAGCGGGCGAGAAACTCGGTTTTTTACCCGGCGATTTAAGCCAGAAAGTCGATCCTTATCTACGCCCTCTTTACGATGCTTTGTTTGAAATGATGGGTTTTGAGAAAGTTGAAAAGTTAATTGAACGCGGCGTGATTGAAGTGGCCCCACTGGCTTATATGCGCGGCCGCACTCTTAATGATGCGTTTATTATTTTAGATGAAGCGCAAAACACTACGGTTGAACAAATGAAAATGTTCTTAACCCGTATTGGATTTAATTCGCGCGCGGTGATCACCGGTGATATCACCCAAATAGATTTACCCCGTAGTCAAAAGTCTGGTTTGCGTCATGCCATTGAGGTTCTCAGCAAAGTATCTGAAATCAGCTTTAACTTCTTTGTCGCCCAAGATGTGGTTCGCCATCCTGTTGTAGCAAGAATTGTTGAAGCGTACGAAGCGTTCGAGCAACAAGAACAACTCGAAAAAGCGGCCAAAGAGCAAGCTTATCGTGAACGTGAGCAAAAACGTCAATTACTTGAAAAAGAAGCCAGCCCTCAATGAGTCAGCCCATGATATCACTCGATCTTGACCTGCAAATTGCAGTGAACAATCTGAATTTACCGACTCAAGCAGAATTTGAAACTTGGGTACGTACCGCAGTGGGGCAGACAATGCCTGAAGTGGAATTAACGATTCGCATTGTTGAAGTTGCTGAAAGTCAGCTACTCAATTTAACCTATCGCGGTAAAGACAAACCGACCAACGTGTTGTCATTCCCGTTTGAAGCACCACCTGAGGTTGAATTGCCATTATTAGGTGATCTGGTTATCTGTGCACACGTGGTGGAACAGGAAGCCATTGAGCAAAATAAACCGCTAAACGCACACTGGGCACACATGGTCATACACGGCTGCTTGCATTTGCTGGGTTATGACCATATTATCGACCAAGAAGCCGATGAGATGGAGTCATTAGAGACCCAACTTGTTGAAGGCTTAGGTTTTACAAACCCCTATAAGGAAGCATAAATAAACAAGGAATATCTTATAGATAGCCCTGTTTAGGTAAATATTATGAGTGACGATATCCCCCCGAGTACAAACGCCCACAAGAAAACCTGGTTCGATAAAATTAACCAGCTATTTCAGGGCGAACCTCAAAATCGCGAAGATTTAGTTGATGTGATTGCAGGTGCCGAAATGCGCGACCTCATTACAGAAGACACACGCGAAATGATTAAAGGTGTATTAGAGGTTTCTGACCTTCGTGTGCGCGACATTATGATACCAAGAGCGCAAATTGTTACCATTCAAATAGACTCGACCGTCGATGAGTTTTTAGAAATTGTCATGGATTCAGGTCACTCTCGCTTCCCGGTTGTTAATGAAGATAAAGATCATATTGAAGGCATTTTACTGGCTAAAGATTTGATCAAATACGGCTTCAAACAATCTGATGAAAACTTTACTCTTGCCCAAGTTATACGCCCTGCAGTGGTGGTACCTGAAAGTAAAAGAGTCGACGTACTACTCAAAGAATTCCGTTCGCAACGCTACCACATGGCCATTGTTGTCGATGAATATGGTGGGGTATCAGGCTTAGTGACGATTGAAGATATTCTCGAAGAGATTGTCGGTGAAATTGAAGATGAATTTGATCACAATTCGGTTGAAGACACTGAAATTAAAAAGCTCAGTAACACAGTATTTATGGTCAAAGCGCTCACTGAAATTGAAGATTTTAACGAAGCGTGTGGCACCAACTTCAGCGATGAAGAATTTGATACCGTTGGTGGCATGGTGTCGCATGCATTTGGCCACTTACCAGAACGTAATGAAAGCATCGTGATTAATAATATTGAGTTCAAAGTGATTAACGCTGATAACCGCCGTTTGGTGCAACTTCGTGTTAAACTGCCAGACCCTAATATTAGTGAAGAATTCGACGACTAAATCGTGCTAAAAACTCAATCTCTATACTCTTCTTTGAGTATTGTCCGTCTGGTGGCGGCATTTATTGCTGGCGCCAGTACGGCATTATCGTTTGCGCCTTATGAAATTTGGGCCATATTTCCTTTAGCATTAAGTTTTGCTCTATGGCAGAGCCAGACATTAACCGCTAAACAAAGTTTATATTACTGGCTCAGTTTCGGTTTTGGTTGTTTTGCAATTGGCATTAGCTGGGTGCATGTCAGTATTGATACTTTCGGCGGTATGCCGATTTTTGTATCGATAACGTTAATGGCGATCCTAGCAATGTATCTGGCGATTTATCCCGCCATAGCTGGATATTTACTCAGCAAGTTATCTCGCACATCTAAATACACTTTAAATCCCTACTTCACTTATCTTGGTCTATTTCCAGCATTATGGGTCCTAACAGAATGGTTACGCGGATGGGTATTTACAGGTTTTCCTTGGATTTGGGCCGGCTACAGCCAAACATTAGGCCCGCTAAGTGAATTAGCCAGTTTTATTGGTGCCTTGGGGCTGAGCTTTATCGTCGCATTGGTGGCGGGCTCTTTGATACTATTAACCCAAAAACGCATCTTCCCTGTGTTGGTTATATTACCTATTTTGGCATTGAGTGCGTGGGCTGCACCATTACTCAACCCTATTTCTACCAGTGGCAAAACAGTTAAAGTGGCATTAGTACAGGGCAATATTCCCCAAAGTATGAAGTGGGAACCCGATGCATTGTGGCCAACCATGCTGAAGTACATGGACATGACCCGCGAGCAATTTGATGATGCGTCCAGTGTCGATATTGTTATTTGGCCAGAAGCCGCCATTCCAGCACCAGAAGCCATGGTGGAAGACTTTCTAATGGATGTCAGTAAAGTGGCCAGCATTAACAACACGGCAATTGTTACTGGCATTATTAGCCACCAGCAACAAGACTTTTTTAACTCATTAATCGTACTCGGTAATTATCATCAAAAGCACCAACAAAGCGCTGACTACATTGGTGATGGCAGTAACCAGTTTAAAAAACATCATTTATTGCCTATTGGTGAGTTTGTCCCGTTTGCCAGTTTATTACGCCCTATCGCACCATTTTTTAATTTACCGATGTCATCTTTTCAACGAGGTGACTATACCCAGCCTAATTTAGTCGCACTCGGTTACCATATCGCTCCGGCAATTTGTTATGAGATAGCCTTCCCAGAACAAGTAAGGGCGAGTGTAACCGACGAAACAGATATGCTGCTTACGGTATCAAACGATGCTTGGTTTGGTGCGTCAGATGGCCCATTACAGCACATGGAAATAGCGCAGATGCGCGCCATTGAAATGGGTAAACCACTATTGCGGGGAACCAATAATGGCATTACTGCCGTCGTTGACCCACACGGACGTATCACAGATGCGATTCCTCAATTTGAAGCTGGAGTACTTGTGACCAATATTCAACTGTTTCAAGGACAAACTTGGTTTCGAAAGATAGGTCAATTACCCTTGCTGATACTGTGTGGCTTGTTAGTATTATTGGGTGTAATAAACTATTTACGTAAATAATGGCTAATATGATGTCACAATCGATTCAACTCAAAAAAAATTATTTATCCCAAGGGTTTACCCTAATTGAATTGGTTGTGGTAATCATCATTCTAGGTGTTTTAGCGGTTGTTGCTGCGCCTAAATTTATTGGCCTCAGTTCAGAAGCGAGACAACAGGCCCTATCTGGCATAATGAGCAGTGCCAAAACCGCCAATAGTTTAGTGTATGCTCGATCAAAAATGACCAGCCTAAACGTGCAAGCCGTTCAAAATCGCGATGACTTGATCGATATTGATATCGACAATGATGGTCTATTTGAAACACGATTAAAATGGGGCTATTTAGATAACACAGATGTCGAAAAATGGATCACCATAGATGACGTCTTTACCGTTCAATATCAAGGTGTTGATTTTACTTATATCGGCTATGATAAAGATGGTAATGGCCAAGTAACCAATGATAATTGCTACTTCTCTTACACCCAAGCCGTTGACGCAAATACAGGTCCCCAATACCAGATAGTATCAAGCGGTTGCTAACCAAAATCCGTCATTGCGACCGATTGCAGTATAAAAATTGAACTAGCCTCAAGTTTGCGACGTAATAACCTTAACAAACCACTATTAGAGGTTATTATGCAACTATCTGAAATAAAGCTAGCCATTGCTGAACAAACTCAACATCCCACCATTATTAGCTACGCAGACTCAAATCATTACCTACTGGGTCTTAAAGATCTTGATGGCAATTTTCAACGTGCTCATGATAGAGACGGCAAGCCATTATGTTTCAACTCAATAAAACAAGCCGAAGAATTGCTTAAACAACAAGGGATCAGTTACGCCATGATAGAAATGCAAACAGCATATGATGAGATGGTCGGTAACAGCAGTGCAAGCCACTGCTATTACCGAGTAGAGTTTTAAGCGTTAAGTTACCAATTATGGCGTTAACGGCTCCCGTGAAAACTCGTTGTAATCACATTTTGGGCAGTCGGGGATTACCCCTGGAAAATCAATTTGCATTTGATGACCACACTTATTACAGGTCAGTTTGCCTTGGTTAATGATTTCCCCAGACTTATAAACCCCATGATGTTTAAAATCTTGTAACAACTCGTGCCACTCCACTTGGCTTCGATCCGTTATCTCGCTCAACCACTGCCATAATGTATTTTCAATCCCAATAACCATAGGGCTATAACTCAAATTATCGGCATTTTCCTCATTTAAGAAAGCTGCTATGTCTCGCTTTAAAAATTCTTCTACTAATGCGAGCTCTTCTTCATCGGAATGAGATTTAAGTTTTAAATACTCTTTACCCTGGGTCACTGACTTGAATAAGCTCTTCGCTGTCAATGAGTTATCTTGGTCAAACGTAGTTTTCACCTGTTCGAATAGTGACTGATATAAGGCTAATAGTGCTGAACTTTTTCCACTCATAAGTAATACTCCTTAATACGCACCTTTTTAATAGATCACTTCTGGTTTATTCTATGCAGTTATAAATCTCGCTGCTGAGCGTTAGATCAAACAATGGGCGGCATTGCCGGAAATAGATTGATGCAAGAGCTATATAATCCCTCAGAAATTGAAGCCTTAGTGCAAAAGCACTGGCACGAACATAAAACATTTGAAGTTACTGAAGATGAAAGCAAAGAGAAGTTTTATTGTCTTTCAATGTTTCCTTATCCTTCAGGTCGTCTTCACATGGGTCACGTCCGCAACTACACAATAGGCGATGTAGTGGCACGATATCAACGTTTACAAGGTAAAAATGTTTTGCAACCGATTGGTTGGGACTCATTTGGTCTGCCTGCAGAAAATGCCGCGATCAATAACAAGACCTCTCCAGCGCCTTGGACATATGAAAACATCGACTACATGAAGAACCAACTTAAGTTATTAGGATTTGGTTATGATTGGAGTCGTGAAATCGCCACCTGTACCCCTGAATACTATCGTTGGGAACAATGGTTTTTCACTAAGTTGTATGAAAAAGGCTTAGTGTACAAAAAAACCTCATCAGTTAACTGGTGTCCAAATGATGAAACTGTGCTGGCAAATGAGCAGGTACAAGACGGTTGTTGCTGGCGTTGTGATACTCCAGTTATTCAAAAAGAAATTCCGCAGTGGTTTATTAAAATTACCGATTACGCTGAAGAATTACTTAACGATATCGATACCTTAGATGGCTGGCCTGAACAGGTTAAGTCTATGCAGCGTAACTGGATTGGCCGTAGCGAAGGCATAGAAATGACGTTTGCCGTTGCTGATAGCCAGGCTACGTTTGATATCTATACCACTCGTCCGGATACGTTAATGGGCGTCACCTATGTTGCAATTGCAGCAGGTCATCCATTAGCAATACAAGCTGCTGAAAATAATCCACAACTGGCTGAATTTTTAGAAGAGTGCAAAAACGCCGATACCACTGAAGCAGCAATGGCTTCAATGGAGAAAAAAGGTGTGGCTACTGGCTTACAAGCGATTCATCCAATTAGTGGCAAATTGGTGCCTATTTGGGTGGCTAACTTTGTATTAATGAATTACGGCACTGGTGCTGTGATGTCTGTTCCCGCTCATGATCAGCGCGATTATGAATTTGCCCTTAAATACAAGCTTGCTATCGAAGCGGTGATCAAGCCTGTTGAAGGCGAATTGGACATCAGCAAAGAAGCCTATAGTGACAAAGGCGTGGTATTTAACTCGGGTGATGCTTTCCCTGAACTTGACGGTTTAGACTTCCAAGCAGCCTTTGAAGCCATTGATGCTAGATTAACCGCAGAAGGTAAAGGTAAACGCCAAGTCAATTACCGTTTACGTGACTGGGGTGTTTCTCGTCAACGTTATTGGGGCGCACCAATCCCAATGGTTACCCTAGCTGATGGAACTGTGTTGCCAACGCCAGCAGATCAACTGCCCGTTATTTTGCCAGAAGATGTGGTAATGGACGGTATCCAAAGCCCAATTAAAGCCGATAAGGCTTGGGCCGAAACCACAGTTAACGGTCAGCCAGCAATGCGCGAAACCGATACCTTTGATACCTTTATGGAATCATCTTGGTACTACGCTCGTTACTGTAGCCCGCATGCTGATGAAATGTTAGATCCTGCCAAAGCAAACTACTGGTTACCAGTAGATCAGTACATTGGTGGTATCGAACACGCTTGTATGCATTTGTTGTATTTCCGCTTCTTCCATAAGTTGTTGCGTGATGCAGGCTTAGTCAACAGCGATGAACCGGCAAAGCAACTACTGACTCAAGGCATGGTATTAGCCGATGCTTACTACTACATCAACGAAAAAGGTGCCCGTGTTTGGGTATCACCTTTGGAAGTGACTGTAGAAGAAAAAGACGACAAAGGCCGTATTCTTAAGGCGGTAGATAATCAAGGTCATGAACTGGTTTACACCGGCATGAGCAAAATGTCTAAGTCGAAGAACAACGGTATTGACCCGCAAGTGATGGTCGAAAAATACGGCGCTGACACAGTCCGTTTATTCATGATGTTTGCCTCGCCACCTGAATTAACCCTCGAATGGCAAGAGTCTGGCGTTGAAGGAGCACATCGCTTCATTAAACGTTTCTGGAAATTAGCCAACGATCATGTTGCAGCGGGTAAAACAGAAGCATTAGATACCAGCAAATTAAATGCTGATCAAAAAGCGTTACGCCGTGAATTACATAAGACGATTGCTAAAGTCAGTGATGACATTGCCCGTCGTCAAATGTTTAACACTGCAGTGGCCTCTGTAATGGAACTGATGAACCATTTACTGAAAGCATCACAAGAAACAGCTCAAGACCGCGCCTTGCTCGCTGAAGCCTTGTCTGCTGTTACTCGTTTGCTTTACCCTATCGTGCCTCACATCACCTTTACCTTATGGAACGAATTAGGTCACCAAGGCAACATTGAAGACAGCCGCTGGCCAGAAGTGGATGAGTCTGCATTAGTTGAAGACAGTAAACTGATTGTGGTGCAAGTTAACGGTAAAGTGCGTGCAAAAATCACTGTAGCCGCTGATGCATCAAAAGAAGATGTTGAAGCCTTAGGCATGAATGATGAATATGTCCAAAAGCACACTGAAGGATTAACCGTTCGTAAAGTGATCTACGTGCCAGGTAAACTACTCAGTATTGTCGCTAACTAAACTGATCTCATTGAGATAAAGTAATCTCAATTTGATTATAGTGATAAGACTGCAGTGTTATAACTTACCGCGGATGAAACCGCGGTAAGTTATTTATTTTAACCATGTAATAACAAGGATGCCTACCTTCACTATGCTAGCCAAAAAAATCTGTTTAGCCATAATGACATTGGTGTTACTAACCAGTGCAGGATGCGGCTTCAAACTCCAACGCAGTTATTCCATCCCTGCTGAATTAGCTGAATTACATTTAACCAGTAGCGATGAATACAGTGAGTTAACTCGCTTAGTGCGTGATAGGTTGCGCATCAACCGCATTAGCCTTGTCGATGCTGCACAAGAAACACCGACACTTCGATTAATCAATGACTCACTCGAACGCGCCACATTATCACTTTATCCCACTGGGAATGTCGCCGAATATGAGCTGATCTATTTAGTGCATTATTCGGTCACCTTACCGGGACAAGATCCACAAGACTTTGATACTGAAATCCGCCGTGACTATCAAGACGACCCACGAACTGCATTAGCAAAAAGTCGGGAAATGGAGTTGTTAGTTAAAGAAATGCGAGTACAAGCAGCCGATTATATCATTCAGACTTTGGCGTCAATCGGAGCTGAGTAATGCGGGTTTATCCGGATCAACTCAAGCAACACCTCTCGCCCCTACCACAATGCTTTTTACTGTTTGGCGATGACCCATGGTTAATCGAAAACAGTAAACAGCACATTCTGAGTGCGGCTAAAAAACAGGGCTTTGAAGAACGCGTTCAACTCAGTCAAGAAACCGGCTTTAATTGGGGCGATCTAGTCCAAGAATGGCAAGCAATGAGTTTATTTGCTAGCCGACGGATTATTGAATTAACCCTGCCACAGGGTAAACCCGGTATTGAGGGCGCGGCGGCATTTCAGACGCTGTTACAACATCCCAATCCAGATATGCTACTGATCGTTCAAGGCCCTAAAGCCAGTGCTGAACAAACCAATAGTAAATGGTTTAAATCACTCGATGCCAAAGGCATCTATTTACCTTGCGCCACCCCTGAAGGTAAACAGTTTGAACGCTGGTTAGACAGCCGTATTACTCATTATCAGCTGACTGTTCACCATGATGCTAAAACGATGTTGTTTACTTTATTTGAAGGTAATTTACTGGCTGGTGAGCAAGCAATGCAATTGTTACAACTGCTCAGCCCTAAGCAAAATATTACTCCAGAGCAACTGAGTGAATATTTTGAGGATCAATCTCGTTTTAGTGTGTTTCAACTCTGTGATGCCATATTAGGCAATCACCAAAAACATGCGCAACACATGTTGGCGCAGTTGCAGGCAGAAGGCACAGCTATGCCTATTTTAATGTGGGCTTTATTTAAAGAGATTAACCTACTACTCACGTTAAAGCTGGCGCTGCATAATGGTGAGCAACTGAGTAAGTTATGGGGCCAACACCGCATTTGGGATAAACGTAAACCACTTTATCAAGCTGCAATAACGCGATTAGATTTGGACCACATTGAGCACATGCTCGCGTTTGCCTCTCAATTAGAACTAAATCTCAAACAAAAAGGCCATGAAGATTGGATCGGTCTAAGTCATTTATGCATTTTATTCGACCCACGGGCACATAAGCGTTTAGCCCATATTGAACTCACTGACTGAGACCAAAACTAAGGACAGCGAATGCGTATTGGTATATTGGGGGGCACATTCGACCCCATCCATCTAGGGCATATCAATCCTGCACTAGAAGTAAAACAGCAACTTAATTTAGATCAGATTTGGTTAATGCCCAATCACATCCCACCACACAAAAAGACCACAGTGGTTAGCAGCCATCATCGACTTGAAATGGTGAAATTAGTTTGTCTGCAGTATCCAGAATTTGAACTATGTGATATTGAAATTAAGCGTGACACGCCCTCTTACAGTGTCACTACGCTATCATTGCTGACTGAACTGTATCCTGATGAAGAATTCTTTTTCATTATGGGAATGGACTCATTTGTTCAACTGCCATTATGGTACCAATGGCAATCCTTGTTTAATCTATGCCATATCGCACTCTGTCAACGTCCCGGGTGGACAATTGATACCCACAGTGAAATGACCAAAGAGTTATTATTTAGACAAGCCAATACCGACTACCTCACATCAAATTCCCATAGCAAACATGGAAGAATATTTTGCATCAACAGCCAGTTAATCGATATCTCCTCAACTGAAGTTCGTCAGCGATTAGCTCAAAATATTGATATCAGCACAGTGTTACCGCAAACGACAATCGATTATATTCGCCAACATCAACTCTATATTTAGCACCGCAAGTCCTACAGCGATGAGCTCATGAGCAGGATTATGAATCCGCTCAGTATCGGGCGCTAAATTAATTCTATCGTTGTTTACGCCTGCTTAATTGCGCATTAACAGTGAATTTGAGTATAATACTCCGTTAATTTTTACTTATGAGGTACTTCGCGTGCAAGGCACCGAACTAAAAGATTTCGTTATCGACAAAGTCGATGATTTAAAAGCAAAAAATATTACTGTTATCGATGTTTCTAAGCGGTCAACTATTACCGACACCATGATCATTTGTACTGGTACGTCGAAAACACACGTTCGTTCTATTGGTGAGCACGTGATCGTGTCAGCAAAAGACGCAGGCGTACAACCTCTTGGGGTTGAAGGTCGTGACAGCAGCGAATGGGTTTTAGTTGATTTAGGCTCTGTTATTCTGCACGTGATGCAAGAACAAACTCGTGATTATTACGAGCTTGAAAAACTGTGGTCTGAACATAACGTCTAATGAAGTTACAGCTTATTGCCGTTGGCACCAAAATGCCCGATTGGGTAACCCGAGGCTTCGAAGAATACCAACGCCGTTTCCCTAGAGATATGGCCTTGGAACTCATCGAAATCCCAGCAGGGAAGCGCGGAAAAAATGCCGATATCGCCCGAATTTTAAATAAGGAAGGCGAACTAATGCTAGCGGCAGTAGCCAAAGGTAACCACATTGTCAGCTTAGATTTACCCGGCAAAAATTGGACAACACCAGAGCTTGCCGAGCAAATGACAAAGTGGCAACTCGATGGTAGAGACGTCAGTTTGTTGATTGGTGGCCCAGAAGGACTTTCACCTGCTTGTAAAGAGGCGGCCAACCAAAGCTGGTGTTTATCTGCACTAACCCTACCTCATCCTTTGGTTAGGGTTATCGTAGCAGAAAGCCTATACCGAGCTTGGAGCGTCAATAACAATCATCCGTATCATAGAGAATAAATTCAGTCGCATGAATAACTTAGTTTACAGATAATGATTATCATGCAGCTCTATTTTTCATTTTTATCAGCTGATACTGTGGCCTTTAATAATCTAACCTTTAATTTGGTCACGACGGGGATAGCATAAGTGCCGCCAAAAAAGCGCATTACCATGCATGATCACGCCGCAGAAGCCGCGCTATTTAAGCGCCGGGCATTCTTCACTTTTCTTTGCGTATTTATATTACTCTGCATATTATTTTCCAATCTTTATCATCTTCAAGTTGTCTCCTATAAAGATTATGAAACTCGGTCAAATGATAACCGTATTCGGGTCGTTCCTACGCCACCAAGTAGAGGACTTATTTATGACCGTAATGGCGTGCTATTAGCCGAAAACCAACCTTATTACTCTCTAGAACTCATCCCAGAGAAAGTCGATGATATGACAGCGACGTTAGATGAGCTTAATAGCTTCATTGAACTTTCAGAAGATGATCGCGAAAGTATCACTGAAAACCTAAAGTTTCATCGTCGCTTTAAACCGTTAACCATCAAAAGTAAGTTAACAGACGAAGAAGTCGCTATTTTTAGTGTCAATCAATATAAATTTCCCGGTATTTACGTTGAAGCGGGCCTTAAGCGTCATTACCCTTACAATGCATTATTGACCCATGTACTTGGCTATGTGGGCAAAATTAATACCCGAGATAAAGCATTACTTGAAAAAGGTAGTCAGTGGAAAAACTATGCTGCAACCAAAGATATTGGTAAGCAAGGTATTGAAAAATTTTATGAAAGTTTGCTTCATGGCACTCCTGGTCACCTCGAAGAAGAAGTGAATAATCGTGGCAGAGTGATCCGTACACTCAAAGTCACACCGCCGACACCGGGACAAGATATCTATCTCACACTCGATCTCAAACTACAGCAAAAAGCCATGGAACTGTTAGATGGCCGAAAAGGCTCTGTTGTCGCAATAGATCCCAGAGATGGCGGTGTTTTAGCGATGATCTCCAGCCCATCATATGATCCTAATCCATTTGTTCATGGCATTACCTCTAAAGCCTATAATGACCTCTTAAATGATAAATCGCGGCCATTAATTAACCGTGCAACCCAAGGGCAATACTCTCCAGCATCAACGATCAAGCCACATGTGGCATTACTTGGTTTAGAAGAAAAAATCATTAGTGAACGTACACGTATTTGGGATCCTGGCTATTGGCAAATGCCCGGAGTCGATCGTAAATGGGGCGATTGGAAGAAATGGGGCCACGGCTGGGTAGATATCTACCATGCCATTGTCGAGTCCTGTGATATTTTCTTTTACGACCTTGTCTACAAAGTTGGCATTGATAAAATGGCTATCTTTATGGATCGCTTTGGCTTTGGTAGAAGCACTGGCATTGATATTTTTGAAGAATCTGATGGTGTTATGCCCTCTAGAGACTGGAAAAGAATGCGTTATAATCAGCCTTGGTATAACGGCGATACCATTTCGGTTGGTATTGGCCAAGGCTATTGGACCACGACCCCGTTACAGCTTGCTAATGCGGTCACCATTATGGCTAATAAAGGTAAGCGATTTACACCTCATCTATTAAAATCCTTTAAAAATAGTACCGTTAAAATTGATTCTCCCATTGATGAGCAAATACCAATAGAACTTAAAGATCCAAATAATTGGGACATCATTAATGAGGCTATGCGCCAAACTGCGGATAAATCGCACTTTACGGATGCAAGTTATACCGCGGCGATGAAAACAGGTACGGCACAAGTATTTAGTGTTGGTAAAGATCAAAAGTATAATGCCGACACAGTAGCGGATCACTTACGCGATAATGCATTAGTGGTTGCTTATGCACCTTATGAAAATCCTCGTATTGTTTTGGCTGTGGTACTTGAAAATGCGGGATGGGGTGGAAAAAATGCCGGACCGGTCGCAAGAGCATTACTCGATGAATATATGTTACGCGACGAATGGGCGGTAAAACCATGAATAATCATCCGTATCAAAAATCGTTTTGGCAGAGCATCCATATAGATCTGCCATTGCTCATTGGCTTATTAATACTAATGGGGTTCGGGCTTTTTATTATTTACTCCGCCAGTGGTGAAGATCCTGCCATGATGGAGCGTCAACTAGTACGGATGACGCTATCCCTAGGCGTGATGTTTTGTTTTGCACAAATCAACCCTGAAATACTCAGACGCTGGGCATTCCCTATTTATATTGCCGGAATAATATTGCTGTTGGGCGTAGAGTTATTTGGCACCATTAATAAAGGCGCACAGCGTTGGTTAAATCTCGGTTTCATGGAGTTTCAGCCATCGGAATTGATTAAACTGGCCTTCCCGATCACCATGGCTTGGTACATCAGTAAGTTCCCATTACCGCCCAAAAAACGCTACTTAGCTGGCGGGGTGATTATTTTACTGATCCCAACACTATTAATCGCCAAACAACCTGACTTAGGCACCTCTATTTTAGTGGCAGCATCAGGGGTCTTCGTCCTGTTTTTGTCGGGTATGAGCTGGTTAATTGTAGGCGGGTTTATCGCCGCTATTCTGATCTTTTTACCTGTGTTGTGGTTCTTCTTGATGCACGATTATCAGCGTACTCGCGTATTAACCTTATTTAATCCTGAACAAGATCCTTTAGGCGCGGGTTATCATATCATCCAATCTAAAATTGCCATTGGCTCTGGTGGGATCTGGGGGAAAGGTTGGCTTGATGGCACTCAATCACAATTAGAGTTTTTACCTGAGCGACATACTGACTTCATCTTTGCCGTGATAGGCGAAGAGTTTGGACTTATTGGCAGCTTAGTATTACTTGCTATGTATTTATTTGTGATTGGCAGAGGTTTAGTTATCGCTTCACGAGCACAGACTAGCTTTGCACGCTTGTTGGCCGGAAGTATTACCTTAACATTCTTCGTTTACGTGTTTGTTAACATTGGTATGGTATCAGGTATTTTACCTGTGGTTGGCGTACCTTTACCACTGATAAGTTATGGTGGAACCTCCATGCTAACCTTAATGACGGGCTTCGGTATTTTAATGAGCATTCACACCCACAGACGATTTGTCGACCGATAGGATCAACTTTAACTATGATAAAAATAACCGCTCAAATCGCCAGCTTTACACTACTTTGCAGCATTATGTTCAACCTCAACGCGGCAACAGAAAATGATCCTCAAGCATTGCAAAATGCATTTGTGAAACAACAGGTCGAAAAAGGCGCCAGTAAAGCAGATGTAGAACATTTCCTATCGACGTCCACCTTCGACCAGAGCATCATAGATGCCATGACTAAACCTTGGGAAGCCAAACCTTGGCACCAATATTATCCTATTTTCCTTACCGACAAGCGCCTTGAAAAAGGCTTAGCATTCTGGCAAGAAAACCAGGTGGTTATTAGCCAAGCTGCTGAAAAATTTAACGTTGACCCGCAAATTATTGTTGCCATTATCGGTATCGAAACCTTTTATGGCGGCTATATGGGTAACTATCGTGTACAAGATGCACTCTATACTTTAGGTTTTTATTATCCACCAAGAGCTACATTTTTTCGCAGTGAATACGCAAATTTAATGGCACTAATCAAAGAAGAAAAGCTTGATAACAGCACCTTAAAAGGTTCATATGCTGGCGCTATGGGTTATGGTCAATTTATCCCTTCAAGTTATCGCCATTATGCTGTCGACTTTGACGGTGACGGTCGCCGAGATTTATTAACCAGTAAAGCCGATGCCATTGGCAGTGTAGCGAACTATTTTCATCAACACGGTTGGCAAAAAGGCCAACCTGTGGCGCTATTGCTCAATCACACCTCAAGCACAGCCCCTAAGGCTAATGTTTGGACTAAAGAAAAGCTGCACTACAAGGTAGCGGATATTCTTAGCCCGACATTAAGTTTAGCCGATAACCAAGATTTGGATGCTTCTCAAAAAGCCTTATTAATCAAATTAGATCAACCTGATAAAGCAGAGTATTGGCTAGGACTGAAAAACTTTTATGTCATTACCCGATATAACAGAAGCCCACTTTATGCCATGGCGGTATATCAATTCAGCCAACAACTTAATGCACATTACAAATCGGTAAATCAACATGGACTTTAATTGCCGTTTCATCCTGCTAATGATACTAAGCAGTCTATTACTGTTAGGCTGCTCATCAAATGAGGCAGGGAAAAACACTTCAGGTAAAAAAAGCCGTTATCAAATGGCTAATGACCGTTATCCAGATGACGCACCAGACGTTAGTTTGGTGAAAAATGCCCAGCCTAAATACGAACCTTACAGCAGACAAGGCAATCGAAACTACACTGTATTAGGTAAAAGCTATCAAGTGCTCGACAGTGGCAAGGGCTTTAAAGAACAAGGTAATGCCTCATGGTATGGTTCAAAGTTTCATGGCCATTTAACGTCAAATGGTGAAACCTATGATATGTATACCATGTCTGCAGCACATAAAAACTTGCCCTTACCGAGTTATGTTAAAGTGACTAACTTAGAGAATAATAAGCAAATTATTGTCCGTGTTAACGATCGTGGACCATTTCATCATGGTCGAGTGATTGATCTTTCTTATGCGGCGGCTTATCACTTAGGTATGCTGGCAAGAGGAACGGCAAAGGTGGCCATCGAAACCGTTTACATTCCGTCACCAGAAGAGCGAGTTATCAGCGATTTAAAAGATAACGATAATCATTTTATTCAAGTTGCCGCCTCACAAGATAAACTTCGCATCAATATGTTGGCTAAACAGTTAGAAACTAAATATGCCGTAACCTCTCGGGTAACATCCGTTAATGGTATGCATAAATTACAGTTAGGACCCATACAGCAAATTCATCTAACGAATAAGTTGCTCGATCGTGTCCAAGCTGATGGCTATCCACAAAGCTTTATCGTACCGTAAACCACAATAACGGCACTAAATGACAACATTAAGGTTCATTTACATTGGATGAATGAACCTTAATGCGAAATGACTGCCTACTAATGTATAATCTATCATTATACCAATCGATCTTTGTCTTTTCTTCGACTAACTAGAGACGTGCTAACTTCATGATGACATCCAAAACCGCTCAATTATCAACTATGCTTTTTGCATCAGTTGTCTGTTTTTCTTCACTTGCTGCAACGCCACAACCAGATGTACGTCCAATGCCAAATCGTGCACCTATGGTGACGCCAGACGCACCAAGTGTTGCGGCTAAAGCCTATGTACTAATGGATTATAATTCTGGCAGAGTTATAGCTGAAGAAAATGCCTACGAAAGTTTAAACCCAGCCAGCTTGACTAAGATGATGACCAGTTATGTGATTGGTCAGGAAATTAAAGCTGGCAATGTATCATTAGATGACGATGTTGCTATTACCAAAAATGCTTGGGCAAAGAACTTCCCTGATTCATCTAAAATGTTTATTGAAGTGGGTAAAACGGTCAAAGTACACGACTTAAATCGTGGCATCATCATTCAATCAGGCAATGATGCCTGTGTGGCAATGGCTGAACACATTGCTGGAACAGAAGGCGCATTCGTTGATTTAATGAATTCATGGGCCAAACAATTAGGCATGAAAGACAGCTACTTTGAAAACTCTCATGGTTTAGATGCTCAAGATCATAAATCAACCGCTTATGATATGGCTCTTTTAGGGGCAGCATTAATCCGTGACGTGCCTGATGAATACAAAGTGTATTCTGAGAAGTCTTTTACCTATAACGGAATCAAACAATATAACCGTAATGGCTTATTATGGGATAAAAGCTTAAATGTTGATGGTATCAAAACAGGTCATACATCTGGAGCGGGCTACAACTTAGTGGCCTCGGGTACAAGCGATGGTATGCGTCTTATCAGCGTAGTCATGGGCACATCAAGTGAATCTGCGCGTAAAGCTGAAAGTAAGAAACTACTTAATTATGGTTTCCGTTTCTTTGAAACCATTACCCCTTACAAAGCTGGCGATACTTTCGTCACTCAACAAATTTGGTACGGCGATAGAGAAACCGTTGATCTTGGTGTGATGACAGATACCCCAATCACCATTAGCCGTGGTCAAGCAAAAGATTTACAAGCGAACTTTGAATTAACCAAACCATTAACAGCACCGCTTGCCAAAGGTGAAACTGTAGGCCGTGTCTTTTTCCAACTTGACGGAAAAGATATTGCTCAGTTCCCACTGGTGACGCTAAATGAAGTCCAAGAAGGCAGCTGGGTTAGTAAATTAATGGATTACTTCAAACAAATGTTCGCAAGCTGGTTCGAGTAATGAAACTGATTTACACACTCTATTAATAGATCTATAAGTGAATCAGCTAATTAAAGCCGCCTAATCAGCGGCTTTAATTTTTCAGATCTATCAGGCTTGAATCGGGTATAATCACCACCATATAAGTAATACCAAACAGAATTGAGTAAGCTAAATGTTAAATACAACGTTTGACCAAGTAATGGAATTTCCTAATTCGTGCCCTTTTAAAGTGATCGGGGATGCGGATGATACCTTAGCCGATCGTGTCGTTGCGGTTGCACAACAACTGGCACCGGGAGATTACGTTCCGAGTGTAAAAGCATCGAGTAAAGGCAGTTACTATTCAGTCACTATCCGTATTACGGTTACTAGCAAAGAACATATTGAAAAAGCGTACATTGATCTTGCCGCAATTGAAGGCGTAAAACGTGTACTGTAAGATCCAAATGAGTCTTCTTTAACAATAAACTTGCGTATGATACTCAACTATTAATCCATTGATCTGATGGACACACACCTTTATCTGGGGGAGACGTTGCCCTTGCAAGCACAAACACTGCACATTCGCCATCTTGGCATGCAAGACTATGAATCGACATGGCATGCAATGCAGGAATATACTGACACTCGTGATAGCGATAGCCATGATGAACTGTGGATTGTTGAGCATCAGCCGGTATTTACCCAGGGTCAGGCAGGTAAAAGTGAGCATATACTCAACCCAGGTAACATTCCGGTCATTCAAGTAGACCGTGGTGGTCAAGTGACTTATCACGGACCGGGCCAATTAGTGGTTTATCCACTTATCGATATAAAACGTAATAAACTCGGTGTGCGTCAGCTAGTGAATAATATAGAGCAGAGCATTGTCGATATGCTTGCTCATTACCATATCAATGCTTACGCAAAAGCTGACGCTCCAGGTGTTTATGTCACAGAACGAAAAGTAGCCTCTTTAGGATTACGCATTCGTAAAGGCTGCTCTTTTCACGGCTTAGCACTTAATGTCGACATGGATTTAGCCCCATTCCAGCGCATCAACCCTTGCGGATATGCCGGTTTAGAAATGGTGCAATGTAAAGCATTGGGTGGTCCACAAACAGTGCTTGAAGCTGGTGATAAATTAATCCAAACCTTTAGCCAAATTATGGGCTACCAACAACTTGTACATCATCAAGGATTAGCAGAATAATGAATAGGCCTGAAAGATTACAACCAGGTGTCAAATTACGTGATGCCGATAAAGTCGCTCGAATTCCTGTAAAAGTAGTGCCATCAGAGCGCGAAACGATGCTGCGTAAGCCTGATTGGTTGCGGGTAAAATTACCTGCATCAAATCAACGTATTCTCGATATCAAAGCGGCATTACGTAAAAATGGATTACATTCAGTGTGTGAAGAAGCGTCTTGCCCAAACTTGGCAGAATGCTTTAACCACGGCACCGCTACCTTTATGATTTTGGGTGCGATTTGTACTCGTCGTTGTCCATTCTGCGACGTCGCCCATGGTCGCCCACTCAAAGCTGATGCCGATGAGCCTAAAAAACTAGCTCAAACGATCAAAGACATGAAGTTAAAATATGTGGTGATCACTTCTGTTGACCGTGATGATTTACGTGATGGCGGTGCCCAGCATTTTGCTGACTGTATTCGCGAAATTCGTTTATTAAACCCTGAAATCAAGATTGAAACTCTTGTTCCTGATTTCCGTGGTCGTATCGATGCGGCGTTAGATATTTTAGCGACAGAGCCTCCTGATGTATTTAATCACAATCTTGAGACGGCTCCAGCTCATTACCGCAAAGCACGTCCAGGTGCTAACTATCAGTGGTCACTAGATCTACTAAAACGCTTTAAAGAGCGTCATCCAACGATTCCGACTAAGTCTGGATTAATGATGGGTCTAGGTGAAACTAACGAAGAAATAGCCGAAGTATTGCGCGACTTGCGTGCCCACAAGGTTGAAATGCTGACTTTGGGCCAATACTTACAGCCTTCTAAGTTCCACTTACCAGTTGAACGTTATGTACCGCCAGCAGAGTTTGACCAGCTTAAAGCCTTAGCCGATGAGTTAGGTTTTACCCATGCAGCCTGTGGCCCATTAGTGCGCTCAAGCTACCATGCCGATCTGCAAGCCCAAGGTAAAGAAGTTAAATAACCTTATCGCTTAGATACAGATAATCCTTATGTAGATACCAGGATTAACCATAAAAAAACAGCGCTTAGGCGCTGTTTTTTTATGGCTGTTGTTTATAACAATTGTTCGCATAGCTAACGTTTTACGACATCATTGCTAATACACAGCTTATTCTTGGGTAATCGCTAAATCCATCAAGATCGCGTCTTCTTTACCGCCCTCTATTAGGTAATAACCTTTACGACGGCCCGATTCAATAAAGCCTGCCTTTTGATACAAGGCACGGGCTGCAAGATTGGATTCTCGCACTTCTAACATCAGTACTACAGCGCCAGACGCCTTAGCCGAAGCCATAACAGCATTCAATAATAACTTGCCGTAGCCTTTACCCTGCTGGCTCGGTAATAGACAAATATCCAATAAGGTCACTTCATCGACTATCTGCTGCACTATCGCAAACCCCAAAAGACCTTCGACTGAATCAGAATTGACCGCAGCATCAGTATTAGGAGCTAAGTCAGCACTCAGCTTTAAACCTAAAACCCGGTACAAGTGCCCGAAACAATCGGCAAGGTTCCCCGCGGTCATGGGATGGCTATGGGCCAAAGATTCAAGCTGCGCCATTTGAGGAACATCGATTGGTGCCAGCGCGACAAGCTCCACAGGCAAACCTAAAGTGAGTGGCGTGGTAAGCTGCGCTGAGGATAGGCTATCTACTAAAGAGGGGCTCAAAGCATATATTCCCAAAAATGTGTGATTAATCTGTTCACAAGCAAAGGTTTGTTAAAAACTGAGTTCAGTCTGATTGATGAGATTTGAGTTATGACTTGCCCCTAGCTTGGCCGCTGACTTGCTCGCGCCATTGGTAAATCTGCTGCCAAAGGGCGCTTTTAGCCTGCCAACCCACCAATAAATCAGCTAAAGGTTCTGATAGAAGCCATGCAGTGCGTGGTCTGACTTTATGACGACGTAAATCCCAAACAATCTGTTTACCCGTATGAGGCTCACAGTCAAAGTCACACTCTTCGCGTTTTACATCGATAAGCTTAAGCACGGCGTCGATAAGCGGCTCAGCTTCAGGTAACTCACCGTTTTCATCCCAAATCACTAAATAAGGTTTTACCTTAGTATCGCGCACTCGCCAAGTGGTCACATTCATGGCAGTTAAATAGGCTGATTTATTCATTAGGGTCAGTTTTATTCAATTAAATTATCGACTCACAATATGCCGCTAGAATAGCAGTTTTAGCACGTTATTGTTAGTGCAACACGGCTAAAGGAGATGGTATCAAGCCGATTATAGGATAGATAGTTTCTGGAATATAACCTTTAAATACCAATGGACTTAACTCATTTCACATTGAATATCATAAGATTAGACTGAACACTCTAGCAAAACAACAGCAGGATGACGCCATGATTAACTTAGCTATCAAGCCAACAGAGGTGAAATCACCGCGAGTCTTAACCAAGCATTGACCGACAGCCTGTATCTTAAGACACACAGTTTTCACAGGTAAATCGAGCCAATGATGAAACGACTGCGAAACTGCTTATCCAAGGTATTCAGCTAGATGAAAAAATGCCTGAATACAGCATAGCTTATTCATAAAATAATTGGCTAAATGGATTATTGTGCTAACCAAAACAAAAAGTCGCCAAACATGACTGCTTGGCGACTTTTGCCTTTAAAACAACATCACTCAGGTTTAGAAGCACTTAGGCTTAGAGGTACTTTATCCAAGCCTGAGTGCTATTTTTTTTATACTGGCTAAACCGTTTAACAGGATAATAGAGTCCGACGGCTAACAAAGCTGCAATCAACCAAACCCAGCCGATACTATTGACTCCATAAAATTCACCATGATTAGCACCAAAGGTGAATTTCGCTAAGGTATAAAGCAATAACAGCACGTACAAATGCAAGATATAAAAAAACATCGGTACTGAGCCAAACACAGACAACCAATGGCCGACTCGCGCTAAACTCCCATCAGCTTTCCCGTCTGATGCAAAGTGCCGCTCAAACGCGACTAAGCAGAAAAACATCCCGCCTAAGGTCACCAGTAAAAAGCTTAATGATGGCGGGTATTTGGTTAAGTTAACGACCGACATTAAGGTTTCACCAAAATTCGATCCCGCCTGCCAAGGCAAGGTTTCACCATAAAGGTTAAACCCGCGTAGTACGGCAAAAAGTACCCAGCAGCTTATTCCTAACTTCAACAGTGTTTGCTGGCGCTGCGAGGCTTCAAGCGGGTTACCATTGGATTTTTGACTGAAAATTGGCCCAGCCACATAGCCCAGTAAAATCACCCCAATCCAAGGTAGCACGGGATAACTCACCTTAACCCTAAGCGCACCTTCGCTGATGAGATAGCCGCGATCGTGCAATATGGTCCACAGACTATAAGCCCACTCATTGGGTTGAAAGCCAATAAGCGTCAATAGATTATGGCCAAAAACAATCGCTAAACCTAAAACAGCCATCCAAGGTCTAGGCAGTTTTATCAGCGCAGCGAGCGCTAGCATACTCAGACCAATCACCCAAATCACTTGTAACCAGAGGGTGTAATAGCTGACCATCCAAGAGAGGTTAGAGAAGTTAATCACTAAAATTTCCAGCGCGATTAAAAACAGTCCGCGTTTAATCAAAAACATACGTGCTGAACGTGGCTCGCCATGGCTACGATTGGCATAAAGCCATGCAGAAACCCCGGTTAAGAACACAAAAACCGGCGCACAAAAATGGGCGGCAAAGCGACTCAAAAAAAGCCCCCAAGAGGTCGAACTCAAATCCATAGGATCGCTCACCTGCATATGAAAGAAAAACCGCTCCCGTGCATGATCGAGCAACATGATCAACATCACTGCACCGCGCATCATATCGATACTATTGATACGGCTTCGGCCAAGCGTTGGACTCGATGCTTGTTCCGCAATATTGGCTGACATCGAAGGATTCGAACTGATATTAGAATTCATAACTGACACTCACCTTAATGCTACGTGGCTCACCCGGTACAGCCCAAAGTGCTGAATAACTGTTTGCGATATAATGCTCATCCAGTACGTTATCCAAATTCACCCCAAGGTTTAGATTATCGCTCAGGTGCGTATTGATAAATAACCCAAGCAGCTGATAAGCAGGTAATTGAAAACTGGGATCGGCGGAATCACCAAGGCGTGAGTCAATATAGCGCCAGCTCAAACCTAAGTGACCATCAATAGATAATCCGCTCAGATCCTGCTTCAGTAGCAAACTCGCCGTATGTTTTGGCACATTGACCAGAGGACTGCCTGCAGGAATTAGTTCGCCCCAGTCTGGATTCAAACTGTCATTTGCGGTACGTGTATTCAAATAAGCGTAGGATAATTTAGCCTGTAAAGAGTCCGTCAACTCGGCAGCGATATCAAGTTCAATGCCGCTACTTTTTGCCTCCCCTAAGGTGGCTGCAAAGCCAACATTGACAGGATCTGAGGTCAAAATATTGCTCTTTTGCGCATCGAACACCGCCAAGCTGCCAGTGACTGCTATGCCTTCAAATCCTATGCCTGTAAACCAATTACCATTAAACTTCATTCCTAGCTCAAGCGACTGACTCTCTTCAGCTTCGAAAGGCTTACCCGTGTAGTCGGTTCCAGAAAGCGGTAAAAAGCCTTCAGAATAGGAGGAATAAAAACTTAATTCATCAGACCATAAATATACTAAACCCACTTTTGGGCTAACTCGACTTTCAGTTTGCTTAGATAATGTATCATTGACAACTTCACCGATATCTTGCTGATAACGGTCGAATCTCAGCCCTAAATGCAGCTTCCATTTCTCAGTTAAATCCATTTGATCTTGCAGATAAGTCCCCCATGCCTTTTGGATTTCATTATCCTCATACAACAAATTGACCTCGGGTTGAATCCCACCATATTGAGGCTCAAAAATATCAATGGCATATTCACCTTTTCGGCCTCGGTGGCGGTACAGTCCCGTCTTCAAATTATAGTGATAGGCGTCAGCACCGAGCAGTAAATTGTGGCGAATAAAACCGCTATCCACATGACCACTTAATTCTAGACGTAGCGAGTTATCATCGGATGCATAATCTCGGTATCTGTGCTGCCGGGTAAGCGTGCGGCCATCATCAAATAGGGATTGGTGCCCCTTTGCTAACTCAGCATCAGAGGAAAATCCCTTCAAGCTAGAATCGCGATAGTTATAGCCGGCGGTGAGTGACCAATCATCATTTAATTGATAGTCATAGGTCAGCTGGTGCCCAGTGGCATTGACCACAGTTGCGCCATCATTAGGTTCACCTAAATAACGTGAGCGTGGCACAGTATTGATATCGTTGTTGAGCACAATAATGCCGCGATCGAATAGCTGTTCCTGTTTGAGATATTCCATTTCATAAAGTAACGAGGCTTTATCAGAAATCTGCCAACGCACAGACGGCGTGATGATTTTTTTATCGCTGAACACATAATCGCGAAAACTATCGTGTTCCTGCCACGCACCGTTAATCCGAAATGCCACATTGTCGGTCAAGCCGGAAGTCACATCCCCCTCTAATCGATATTGATCGAAACTTCCCGCCGATGCTTTTACATAACCACTGGTTTGATACTGAGGTTTCTTAGTCACAATATTGACTGTACCGCCGGGCTCCGAGCGACCATAAAGCGCCGAACCAGGACCTTTTAAGATCTCGACATAGGCCACATTTGATAAATCCCTATGACCACTAAAACCTCGGCCGCCATTAAAGCCATTAATTAAATAGCCCGATGGCATGTTTTCATTACCCGGAAAACCGCGCAGGGAAAAGCTATCCCATAAACCGCCACCATTGTTTTGCCGCGCCACACTGGCGGAATAATCCAGCACATCTTGAAACCGCGTCAGTCCCGCATCTTTGATCAATTGCTCGTCTAACACACTTATCGCTTGCGGAAATTCAGTTGCAGAAACATTGCCACGATAGGCTTGGCGATAGTGGATACTTAAACGCTCAATCTCAGTGCCAAGAGCTGTATCTTGAGCAGTGTCACTCACTTGACGGTCTTCTGCGGCCAACAGCATTGAAATAGGATTGAGCACAAACAAGGCACCCAGCAACAGCGCAGCGCGCTTGGGAATATAAAAAGAGGTCATTTTCACTCCGAAAATAAACAGCATCGACGTCTTAGCTAAGCCAAGACGCTCAAAGTTAATTAAGATAAATAAAATAAACAGTAACTTATGCTGTAATAGGCGGAGCACGACTATTGAAGAAACGACTAAAAGGTCGTTTAAAGGAAATGGCTTGGAACTCAACCGAGATATAACTCTGCTGAGCCAATTGAAAATGGAAGGGCGTACTGGTTATCGCATGTTGCAACTGGTGCTGATGTAAGCACAGCGAACAATGGGACTTAGGATCTTCATTGGCATGAGCAATACTGTGAACAGCAATGGCCACAGACAAAAGCACCAACATGGCGGCAAGCCATATTGCTAGGGTGCGTCTTGTTTGCATCACACTATTCAAACCATACTTCCTCAACTCATTTGGCTGGCGATTGTATGTTAAACACAACTAAAGTTGCAAACCAATTTACCTAAGTCGCAGGCTTAAATGTTACAAGCGGGATTCGACAGTTTGTTGGAGGAAAATCACTCTAAGTACCTCATCACGAACATCATAGAGTCAGGTCGTTCCACCATGTGTTCGAGGATTCGAGCCTGACTCCACCATCAACAAGATAGCGAGGACGTGTTTAAACTAAGGCTGCAACTGAGTCTCGCTCGACTAAGTTGGACAAAAAAAGGTGAGTATTACGGGACTCAGGCGTAGCATTTGACGCTAACTTAATCGCTAAATCTGTAGCATAATTGGCCATTTCCTCAATCGGGTAATGCATGGTCGTCAATCTTGGACGGCAAGCACGGGCAATCGATAAGTCATCAAAACCAATCACAGAGACATCTTCTGGCACCCGAATTCCCGCCGCAAATAACGCATGAATCGCGCCAATCGCCATTAAGTCGTTATAAGCTAAGATGGCCGTGAATGGTGTGCCTCTTGCGAGTAAGGCTTGTACAGCGGCTTCGCCACCTTCCATATTCGCGGTAGACTCTTCAATGGCATCCAAGGGCAACTTCATGTCCCGCAACAGCAGAGCTTGGCGTACCCCTAATATGCGTGACGCAGGATCGCGGTTTTGGTAAATACTGGTGATCACCGCAAAATCTTGATGGCCGCGGTCGAGTAAGTAGTTAGTCGCCTCTTGGGCACTGGTTACATTGTCGAGCCAAACGCAGCGATCGGCAATTTTAGGGATAAAGCGGTTGATGATCACAAGCCCGGGGATTTGTTCAGTAAGGCCTATTAAAGTCGACTCATCCGAATATTCGCTGTGGAGAATAATAGCATCACAGTTTTGGTCACGCAGGGATTCGATCGCATCGATTTCAGACTGAGTCTCATAAAGCGAATTACGCATAATCAAGCCATAACCACGCTCACGAGCAGCACGTTCTGCGCCGCAGGCCAAACTACTAAAAAAAGACATAGATAAATTCGGCGTGACGATACCAATCGTATTAGTACTGCGTTTGACAAGCGCTTTGGCGTTCGAATTTGGGCGATAGTTAAGTTGCTCTATCACCTTCTGCACTCGTGTACGACACTGGGCGCCAACCTTGCCCTGGCCGTTAACAACCCGTGATACAGTTGCAATTGAGACACCCGCCACTCTCGCGACATCTTTTATGGTAGCCAATTTATCCCCTTTAACCGGAAATCGTACTATGAATGAATTAACCTATCGGCCTTGTATCGAGACAAGATCATTAGGGCACCAAGGGTAAAAATAAAACTGCCAAAAGACAATAATAAACGCATAGCAAACAAAGTACTATCCGTTTGATTGCCCGCTAAACTGGCATCAAAACCGACTAAATTGAGTAACTCACCAGACCCTAGCATTGCCAACACTAAACTCATGCTGATCACTGTATGGTGACGACTGACTAAATAAGGACTGATATCTTGACCTGTATCGCGCCCCAGTTCAGTGAGCATATTGGGTATAATACAGGTCATCGCCGTCCAAATAGCGGCACCAATCACAGCATCAATCCACAAAGCCCAATAACCATATGGCGTATACACATACCATTTAAGTAAACAGCCAAAAACCGTAAATACGAGTACTCTTTGTAATGTTACCACAGCACCCCATTGTTTAACCCCATGGGCGAGTATGGGTAAATACAAGGCTCCCGCTATCGCATAGCCACTCGATAACGCACCTTTAAGCATTGAGCCTTCGGTCACGTCACCTGCAGACATAAAATATACCAGCAAGTAATAGTCAAAACTGATACAAATCCCCACAGCGCCAAACTGCAATGCCGAGATCCACAGTAATTGGTTAACCTGCCGGCGAGTATGCACGCTCAAGGTTGGCGCCATATCTGTTGCGATTTTCATCCGGCTATCGCCTAATCGCACTCGCTCAGGGGCGAATTGCCAAGCCACCAAAGTACATAAACTGCCGATTAAGCCTAAGCCCACCAGCCAGCCTATTATTCTCACACCACTAGTAGCATCAGTAAATAAAGTTAACTGAGTTAATGGAAATAACCAAAAGTACAACACCGCGGCAATCTTTTCAAACAAGGTAATACGACTAAATATCCCTTGCCCATCATCACTTATCAAGGCCAAACGAAAGGCCAATAGCTTCAAGGTGAGGATCAGTACTGTCATGGATAGGCTATAGCACAAACATAACATCACTAAGACAGCCCACTGCCAAGCCATAGGCCAATCTGCTGGGACCATCCACAATAGGCCAAATAACAAAGCGGTTACCCAACCACAGGTTAATATTATCCGCCGCTCGGTCCACACTTGTCGCTGCAACAGCGACATAATTCGTCCCGAAAGCATTGCACCACAAACGATAGGTAAACTCAGCAAAGCGCCTAAGAGTAAAGGGTCTAAGCCGCGCAGCATTTGATAATAGGGTAAGGCTAACGCCACAACCCCTTGCTGGGCGATAAACGCCGCAAAAAAGCCTGCACCAAGCACCCACTGAAGGTACTTTTTAGGAGCTAAATCTAGGCTTTGGCATACGGCATCACTCGCAGAATTATCTTGTTGCTGATGCCTGTAGCCCTTACTCGCGCGGCTTATCGATATAGCACTTACCTCTTAATTAAATTTATTTCAGACAAGACAATATTATGGCCTTTGTCCCGCGCCTTTATCTCATAATCCTTTGCCACAAACCCCAGCTGCACACCTTGTAATTTCCCCAGCGCCTCAGCGTCGAATCTATAGGGTTCAGAATGAGGATAATTCATCGGCATAAACATGGGATAAGCCTTTGTTAATACCGTCGGCATTGGCGATAAATCAGCTAATGGTATGCTAATAGACTGCCACCCAGCCTGCAATGTAACAACCGCGCCATAGGCTAGTCCATCCTCGTTTAACAGCGCAACAGACACATGTTCATTGGCTTGGTCTGCATAGATTCGCAGCTGAACGGTATTGTATCCCTTCAGGGAATGTTGAGAAAGCGCATTATCTTTGGCTGATGAGATACGTACGAGCATATTATCAGCTTCTGAACCTGTAGCAGATGTCAGCAGATTTGGGAGATAAAGTTGCAATCCAAGTCCTTGATCGCGCACGCCACTTTGGAAACGCCATTCACTACGGCCATTTTGTGGATAAATTAAGTTATCTCTATCGAGCGTGGCATTAAACAAGCTGACCGGAGTGCCTTTAGCACGCCACTCAAATTGATAAAAAGCTGCACCACTGCGCTTCACAAAATCCCATTCATTTGGATTTCCCTCAGCATGACCTGGAAAGCTTGTTTGATCAGCAGCTTGAGTCACCACAAAAGCATATTCAATCGCCCCAGTGCGCTGCCAGTTTTTGACATCAGTGAGGGTTTGGAGATAGAGACTGCCATGGGCTTGCATCGGATACACCTTAAACTCACTATCACCAAGATAGCGCACATAAAGCTCAACCTTATCTATCGCTTTTGCGTCTATCACACTGGTGCTAAAGGAGAGCGCATCCCCCTGATTCAGCGCCTGCACATTCTGGTGCACTAAGCCTAAGGTTTGATGCGGCATAGGCGGCAGATAATAATGGTCATCAACCTTGCCCTGCTTTGATGCAAGTAACGATTTATCCTTAGCGAGTAAATACTTGCCAGGCGTTAACTGCACTGTGCCTTTGCTGGCTTGTAGCGAAGCGCTATTACCTTGGTTGATACCTTGCAGCCAATAATGCTGGCCTAAATCCGACAGAGCCAGATTAAAATGTCGCGGGGCTTGATACAAACGGACGGCTTCACGTTTTAAGCTCGAATTCTGATGTGGATCAGATAACACTAAGGCATCGGGATACACTTCTAATTGCCATAAACCATCAGAGATCTTATCTAAAAAGTAGCTACCATTGCCGTCATAGTTAACAATCACAGAACTGCCAACGCCAGCGATATGCTCAAGCTTTTTAGGCGCTTGTGGCTTTTCATCTGTGTTATTACTGTAATAAAAACGCGCTGGCTGATTTAATACACTGACATCGTGGCCATAATCTAAGCTCACGTCAGCAAAGTAATTACTTTGCGGATAAGCACCGCCCTCAAAACCGCGAGGAACTTGTCTAAATACCTCACCGGCAATCAAAAAGCTGATGGCTTTTGACGGAGTGTAAAGTAGATTAAGAAAATGGGTATTGTAATCAGCATTGCTGCCCGCAATGACTGCCGGATCGTAGGCAAACTGAGTCGCCCATTGGAATCCAGCCTCGCGAAAACTGCGTGCCATTGCTGGATACATGACACTGGCAGTTACATCTGCGGCATCAAACTCATAAATCATTTTCGCCTTCGTCTTACAGGCCGCAATATCGGCGAAGGGATTGGTGTAATGGGCAACATTGACCAGAGTATTACTGTTAATCCGGCTCATTTTTACCAGCCCAGTCGGATACCACTGATAGGCAATTCCATCGATATTAGAATCGCATACCGCTTTTGCAAAGGCTGGGTTGTCGCCCTGCTCGCTAATGTTATAAAACAGCGGTTTCGTTACGCCACGGTCATGGCTCACCTTAATTAAACCATCGATATAGCTTTGACTCTGATAAACATCGCCATGGTGACTCGGCTCGTTAAACAATTCAAAGGCAATAATGTTGGCATCCTGACCATAGGTCACACCACTGTAACGATTCTTATGAGCAAAGAATTGTTTCAGATAAGTGTGCGTTGCCGTAATAGCCTTAGGCTCGGTATTCATCTGCGCTTTAGTAAAGCCATTAGCAAATCCTTGAGTCTCAGTATCCGGCGCAGGATAACCATTACCCCACCACGCAATCGGGGTAATAATGGCGCGAATACCATTAGCGGCAAGCTTATTCAGTAAATAATCCAGCAGTTCTAGATGAACATTATCGACTAAATTCCCTTTTACATCGGAAACTTCTCTGTCGAAGACATGCACACGATAGCCCGTCACCCCAAGACGCTTAAGATGCGCCACATCCATATCGATAGCGGCGTGCATGTCAACACCGCTATTAACCATAGCACGGTAGGTAAAGGCAAATGGCGCAGAGTAATTCACGCCAAAGTGACGCACTTCACTGCCATCGTCTAGGTACAACACTCCGTCTTCAACCTTCGCATCAGCCGCAAAAACACTCGCGCTCAATAACGGTAACAAAGGTGATAACGCAAGCACTGCTGCTAATTTGGTGAGTAATTTCATGCACAATTCCTTTTATTCTTCACTGTAGCCCGAAGGATTTTGACTTTGCCAACGCCAAGTATCCTGTATCATCTGGGTGAGATTGCGTTTAGCTTGCCAACCTAGCACAGTGCTGGCTTTATCGGCATTGGCCCAAAATGCAGCGAGATCGCCCGCGCGACGTGGCGCTATCTCATAGGGAACAGGCACACCACTCGCCTGTTCAAAGGCAGCGATAATGTCCAGCACTGACACACCTTGACCCGTTCCTAAGTTGAACGCTTCAATGCCACGCTGCAATGGATGGTCTGCCAACCAATTAAGCGCCGCCGTATGGCCTTCGGCTAAATCCATCACATGCAGATAATCCCGTAAACAGGTGCCATCTTGCGTTGGATAATCACCACCAAAGACACTTAAATGGGCGCGGCGACCCACTGCGACTTGGGCTAAATAAGGTAATAAATTATTCGGGATCCCCTTAGGATCTTCGCCTAAGTTACCGCTTTCGTGAGCACCGATAGGATTGAAATAACGTAGGGATACGCCCCTGAATTCAGGGTTAGCGGCCGCATAATCGGCCATAATGCGCTCGACCATCACCTTAGTCGCACCATAGGGGCTCGAAGGAGACCCTAGCGGCATTGACTCAAGATAAGGCACGATCGCCAGCTCACCATAGACTGTCGCCGATGAACTAAAAATAAAATCAGTGACTTGATGACGCTGCATGGCCTCAAGCAAACACACACTGCCGTGTACGTTGGTTTGATAATAAGCCAGCGGTTTTTGGGTTGATTCGCCAACCGCTTTAAGCGCGGCAAAATGGATCACCGCATCAAATTGATGCGCCTCAAACACCGCATCTAATGCTGCTTCATCGCGAATATCGCCACGGACAAACTCAATATGTTTGCCCGTCATCTCTTCAATTCGCGCTAACGGCACCTCACTGGCATTACACAAGTTATCAAACACCACCACTTGGTGGTCCTGTTGTAATAATGCCAAAACGGTATGCGAACCTATGTAACCTGCGCCACCTGTCACTAATACTTTCATCGTGTTACCACCAAGTTGTGTACAGCGCGATTAAAATAATCGCGATAATCGCAGTGTGTAGATTAAAGGATGGCGTGGTCGCAAAAGACACTTGGCTTAAATCCACAGTATTACTTGGCTGCGTTCTTGGGCGCAGTAAAGACACCAACACCCCGAGTCCTAAACACAAAAGGAACACCACGCTCATGCGATCCATAAAAGGCAATGTCGGCCAAGTAAACTTAAGTACAAATGACCCTACGGCGGAACCCAAAGCCGCCGCAATGGCGCCTGCCGGTGACGCTTTACGCCAGAACATGCCCATTAAGAAAATCACCACAATACCCGGCGTAAATACGCCAGTAAATTCCTGAATATATTGGAAGGCTTGGTCAAATTTACCCAGTAACGGCTCCGCCATGATCATCGCAATCACTAGGCTAACTAAGGTTGCCGCCCGGCCCACAAACACATAATGGGTTTGTGATTTAGCCGGTTTGAGATGACGATAGATATCCATAGTGAAAATGGTTGAAATGCTGTTAGTCATCGAGGCCAAAGACGAAACAATTGCCGCCACTAACGCCGCAAACACTAACCCCTTAATCCCAACTGGCATCAGCTCTATCATCGACGGATAAGCTTGATCGGGCGCAGAAAGATTGGGATATAAAACAACAGCGGCGATACCGGGCAACACCACAATAACCGGTACCACTAGCTTTAAGTAAGCCGCAAATGCCATGCCTTTTTGCGCTTCACGGATATCTTTAGCCGCCAATGCGCGTTGAATAATGTATTGGTTAAAGCCCCAATAACTTAAGTTCATGATCCACATGCCGCCCACCAGCACTGAAATGCCGGGTAAACTCATGTAAGCCGGATTATCACTGCTTAAGATCATGTCAAAATGCTCAGGTAGTTTCTCAGTCAACACACCAAAACCGGCTATCACACCCGCACCATCGGATACAGCATCTAAGGCCAAGTAACTTAAGATCAATCCACCAAACACCAATAACACGACTTGGATGATATCTGTGTAGGCAACGGCTTTTAAGCCACCATAAAGCGAGTATGCCGTTGAAAAAATGGCCAACATCATCATGCCTGTAAACCAATCGATTCCCGTGACCGTTTGAATCGCCAAACCACCGAGCCACAGCACAGCGGTTAAGTTTACAAACACATACACCGCAAGCCAGAATAGCGCCAACACTGTCTTTACTCGGCTATCGAAGCACTGCTCTAAGTACTGCGGCATAGTGAAAATCTTGTTTTTCAAAAAGATAGGCAACATGTACTTACCGACCAATAGTAAGGTAATGGCCGCCATCCATTCATAGGAGGCAATAGCCAAACCTATGGCATAACCTGAACCTGACATACCGATAATCTGTTCGGCTGAAATATTCGAGGCAATCAACGAGGCACCAATCGCCCACCAAGGTAAAGCTTTACTGGCGAGGAAGTAATCTTCAGTATTGCGCTCGTGATTTTTCTCTGAGCGTGAAATCCATAATGCAACCAACAACAAACCAATAGCGTAAATGGCTATGATGGCGATATCGAGTGTAGCGAGCTTCATATTCTGTACTCTTATTATTGTTTTATCTTATGTTAATGCGCTAAACGGCAACGAAGGCCCCATCGACCGCATGGCATAAATAGACATCGGCCTTAAGCCCTGTCGCCGCGTGATAGTCCTCGGCTAATGTGGCAAACACGTTATCCACATGGCTACGTTCAGTTAGTGCCACTACACAACCGCCGAAACCGCCACCAGTCATACGGGCACCGCCATATTCACCAAGCTTGTCGGCCAACAAGGACACTAGAATATCTAACTGTGAAGTGGTGACTTCAAAGTCATTTTTCAGAGAATCATGTGACTCAGCCATTAATGTGCTGATCTGTGCCGTATCGTGACGATTAAGTGCCGCTAACATGTCACAGGTGCGAAGACTTTCACTGATCACATGGTGGGCTCGGCGATAAAGTATCGGTTCGAGATCCGCTTTTGCGGCATTAAGCTCGGCTAAGGTCACATCACGTAATGAGGTTTTACCTAATAAGGCTGCAGCTTGTTCACACTGTTTACGGCGAGTATTGTATTCGCTATCAACTAAGCCACGCTTTACATTGGAATTGACTATGATGATGGCAAGATCTTCAGGCATACGAGCGTATTGAATGTCTAGACTACGACAATCAAGCAACATAGCGTTGTGCTGTTTACCCATGGCAGAAATCATCTGATCCATAATGCCGCAGTTGCATCCCACAAACTCGTTTTCGGCTTGCTGCCCCATCAAGGCTGCTTGTACGCCAGATAAAGGTAAATCATACAGTGCCGCCATGGTCTTTAAGGTCACCACTTCAAATGAAGCCGATGAACTTAATCCCGCGCCGCGTGGCACATTACCTTTGACCACTAAATCGGCACCACCAAAATCTGGTAATGCTTTAGCCAGTGCAATCAAACTGCCGCGGACATAGTTGCTCCACGACGAAACCTTATCAAAAGCGATATCATCGAGGGAAAAACTAATGCGTTCACCATCACAATCCAGCGCAACTACATTGATAGTGCGATCATTTCTTGCTTTACCTGCCATCCAAGTGCCAAAGTTAATCGCGGCGGGTAACACAAAACCACCGTTATAATCGGTATGGTCACCAATCAAATTCACACGACCTGGTGCATGGCTAATTTGTGTCGCAGCATAACCAAAGTGCTCTACAAATGTCTGCTCCAGCAGGGCGATAATGTCCGACTGAGCCACTGCTTGGCTCATCGCATTGATATCATCATTGCTATTATGGGTTAGGTTCAACGTATCTTGATTCATGTTTAAGACTTCATTTTATAGTGAACGGGAGACAACTGACGTAGGCGCTCGGCGGCCTGCTCAGGGGTCAAATCTCGTTGGGCTTCGGCAAGCATTTCGTAGCCAACCATAAACTTACGCACAGATGCGCTACGCAGTAATGGCGGGAAGAAACTGGCATGTAAGCGCCATTCATCATGTGCTTCGCCATCGTATGGCGCACCATGCCATCCCATCGAATACGGGAAGGAACACTGGAACAGATTGTCATAGCGAATGGTAATTTGGCTCAAAATATCTGCCAAGCTGGCCTGCTGACTGGCGCTTAAATCTGTCATACGCTGAATTGCAAAACGTGGCAGTAGTAAAGTTTCAAATGGCCAAGCGGCCCAATAAGGCACAACCACTGCCCAATCTTCATTGCTCACCACCAAACGCTCACAGCTGACAACTTCTTGCTCCACATAATCGGCAAGCAAGGCTGTACCCTGTTGCTTGAAATACTCACTCTGACTTTGTTGCTTGCGCTCTATTAGTGTGGGCAGTTGGGTCTGGGCCCAAATTTGCCCATGGGGATGTGGATTGGAGCAGCCCATAACAGCGCCTTTATTCTCAAACACTTGCACCCAAACATAACGCTGGGATAAATCGGCACACTGACTCTGCCAAGTTTCAATCACTTTAATGATTGAATCAACTGAGAGCTCAGGTAGGGTTTTAGCATGATCGGGTGAGAAGCATATTACTCGACTCTCACCTTGTTCGGTACGCATGCGAAACAGTGGAGAATTTTGTTGAAATTTTGGCGTATCAGCTTTTAACGCAGCAAAGTCATTGGTGAAAACAAACGTATCTGTGTAGCTCGGATTAACCTCACCATTAATACGTGTGTTACCCGAACACAAAAAGCAGCTCGGATCGTGACTCGGCTTTGGCGCGTCATCGACAGCCTCAACTTGGCCTTGCCAAGGACGTTTTGCCCTATGGGGCGACACTAAAACCCATTCTCCCAGCAGCGGATTATAGCGGCGATGTGGGTGTTCAGTCGGATCAAATTCGGGGTTCATGATATTACTCAACTCATTCATGGTATTAGAATTTCAACTCTGTAGTTAAAGGTGTAACGGCATTTTCAAGGTTGAAACTTGCTCGCAAGTGCGCGCCTTTGGCGCCGTTATGTACTCGAACTAAAGCCGTAGCAACGCCTTTTTCAGTCACTATCGCTTCAGGGTTAAGTACCTCAATAGCGCTATCGGCTTCAAAGCTGACGACTTTGCCATTCATAGGAACTGTGGTGCCATTAGTATCAACTAATCTGACATTGACAAATAACACATCACTGCCAGTAGGATTAACAGGTACACCTGCGGTATCGAGTGAAATCTCAAGGGCGTGAATCGCTTCTGGGGTGCTAACACTGTGGGTTGCGACTAATTTATTGCCAATAAAAGCCTTCGCACTCAACTTTCCGGCCTCAAAACGTGGCAGATGAAAAGTAAAGGGTGGATGAGGCAGCTTGTCTGTATTCGCGCCGTTATCGGGCGTTTGACGGGCAATTAATTTGCCATTTAACCATAACTCGACGGCATCCGCGTTACTAAAAACCCGAACATTTGGCGAAGAGTCCGCTTGCCAATCTGAAGCGATATACACCATAGGTCCGGCATTGTATTGGGTTGACGTTAACGCCGGATCACGCTGACTTTGGAACAGGTAATAACTGAACTTAGGCTGACGATAAATACTCATAATGCCAGATGCTTCTAAGTCATTGGCATAGCCACGGTTATAGTCAAACATCACCCAATAACCATCAGCAAACGCTGGAGTGTGAAGATTATCGTTATGCGCTTCCTGTAGGTTCATCGCTTGTTGTAAAAGACGTTTCTCACCCGCACCGAGTAACTGACGACTGGTGCGTTCATCATCTTTTAAATCAGCCCATGACTGTTGGTTAAGACCCGCATTTTGCGCATAGTATTCCCAGTCACCGTACTCAGACACATTGTACGGCTGAATAGGTGTTTGATAATGCTGCATTCTATGTTGACGTGCTTGTAAATAGATATCGTATTGAGTCTGCCAACCTGCAGACATAGCACCAGGTAACTCCGCCTGAATAATACCTTTTAAATGCTCAATAAACGCCAGTGGCATCTCAGTTTCATTGAGCGAACATTCCCATGCTAATACGCTGGCATGATTGCGATCACGACGTATTAAATCTTTGCAAGATTGGTACGTTTGCTCAGCAAATGCTAGATCTGGAGAGTAATACTGCCAACCTAATATGTCATCAATCAGCACTAAACCTAATTCATCTGCAGCATCCATGAAAGCTGGTGAATGGGGATAGTGAGATAAACGGACATAATCAAATCCAGCCTCTTTAATTTTGATCGCATCCCGGTAATCAGCCTGATTTGAGGTGGCATAACCGACATGGGGATAATCTTGATGACGATTAACACCGCGTAAAAAATAGGGTTCACCATTAATCAGCAACTCATGCTTAGCATTAAAGGCGAACTCACGAATTCCAACGTTATTATTGCTTCGCTCAAGCAAGGTTTTACCTTGCCAAAGTTCAGTATTTAATTGATAAAGATTTGGATGAGTTGGATGCCACAGCTTTGGCTTTTTAACCGTTAGGCTCTGGTCAAAGACTTGCTGGCTATTGGCAGCTAAAGTGTAGCTTTGCGCTGTTGTTGCAACCGCTTTACCGTCGAACTCAAGCACCTGTTTTAAGGTGAAGTTAGCCGGTTTACTACCTTGATTACGGATATCGGTCTGAACGGCCACACTTGCCTTAGCCTTATTGTCTATCTTGCTCGAAATCAGTAAACCGCCACGATTAGGTAAATTAGTCAGCATCTCATCACTGACGTGCAGTGGCGCTTTAATGAATAAGTTAACCTCGCGGTATAAACCGCCATAGGTATTAAAGTCGAGTAATTGTAGCGGTTTAGGACCAGTTGTTGGATTATCGTTATTGTCTAACTCCACCCTTAACTGATTGTCAGCCCCGTAATTTACTGCAGTTGATATATCAATACTGAATGGCAGATAACCACCTAAATGCTCACCTATTGGCTTATCATTTAACCACACTCGAGTGGAGTTCATTGCGCCTTCGAAACGTAGGTAAAGACTTTTTCCTTGCCACGATTTAGGGGCATTGAATTGCTTTTGATACAGAGCAATACCCTGCCATTGGTCATTAACCAACAAAGGTTCAAGCTTAGGAGTATGGGGTAAACTCACCTTTTCCCATGCTTTAGCTTCAGGCTGAAACACGGTTGCGTGTGCGGGTGACTTTTGGAATTGCCAATCCTCGTTGAACGACAGTTTGATAGCAGTCTGCGCCTGTGGCGAAGCCTGCACTTGCACACTGGGGAAACACAGTAATACAATTGCAAACAACAACTTGAAATACATACCAAGGTACCTTATAAACGGAATAAACCAAAAACTAGAAATCCCGGTAGTGAAAAATGAACCAAGGCGCTCACATAAGTGAGCGCTTCAGTTATGGTCACATAGAGAGCGTAAAGCCCAACACGTAACGGCGACCCCACTCTGCATTTTCTGCTACACGGGTTTTATCGTTGTCCCAATAACTTGTTGACGCTTCGTTAGTCAGGTTTTGCCCCTGTAACATCACTTTAAAGTTATCAGTGAACTGATATGAAATACTCGCATCTACAGTAGCTTGGGCATCATATAAGGAGATTTCGCTTGGATCCCAGCTATTGATCCCAGTGTATTCACTACGGTAGTCATAGCCTACTCGTGCTTCAAACCCTTCTTTGTAATACCACAAGGTCACGTTACCGACATTTTTAGATAAGCCTGCTAAAGCATATGGATTATCCTGTGGTGTGAATTCTTCCACTTCTGAATCAGTGAAGGAATAGTTAGCGTAAATGCCTAAACCATCAAATGGTGCCGGTAAGAAATCAAAGCCCTGTTGGTATAAGACTTCAAACCCTTTAATTGCACCGCCATCGCCATTGACTGGGCCGCTATATTCATAGTCGACACCATCCAAGGTTTTAGTGCTGGTCGCAATACCAATATGGCTCTGCATGTCTTTATAGAATAAAGACACTGTCATAGCACCACTGTCAGAGAAGTAATACTCGTAGCCAAGATCTACCTGATTGGCAATATATGGATCTAGCTCAGGGTTACCACCAGAAGCGGTATTTGGCGTTACTGTAGTATCGATTGAAAAACCGGTACGCATTTCAATCAACGGAGGACGTGACATAGTACGTGCTAAGCCGAAGCGTATTTGTGAATCATCAGTTATATTAAACAACAAGTTAAGTGATGGCAGCACTTCTGTGTATTCATGATCAATACTCGCAGAACCTAAAGAGCCATCAAGCAATTGCTCATAACCTTCTGATGTTGAGCGAGTATTTACAACACGAACGCCAATATTGCCCGAATAAGGTGTATCGCCCCATTCACTGTTGATATTTAACATCACATAGGCAGCACTGTTCTTTTCAGTTAAATTCCAAGATGCGAGCTTATCGGCGCTGTTTTGCAATGCATAATCAGCACTACCAAGCCCACCAAACGCATCATGTGCGACTTTATCCCAATCCTTTAATGCGTAAAGGTTAGGCACCTTATAGCCACCACCAAGAGCATAGCTTGTGCCGTAATTAGTTAAGCCATTATCAGCAACAACGGCTTTCTGCCAGTCTATGACACGGTTTTCCTTCTCGCGATCTGAATAACGTATACCGAAGCTTAATTGTTGAAAAATTCCCCAATCGACATAACGCTCAAAGTCTACACGGGTATTCACCATTTGATCCGACAGGTCGCGGTCATTATCGCCGATCATACCAATATTTTGTTCTTCCCAAACACCGGGTGCCGTCTCAACCCATTCCATGGCCCCTAATGTGTAATAATCTGGATTAGAGATGTCTATTGCACTTAACCCTTCCGCCGAATTATCATGCACTTCAGCGCTGAAACTATTACCATCGGCCACACTCCAACCTAAATCATAACTAGGGCCGTTGTAGCTAGAGATAATATCAACCCATACAGAATCGATTTGTGCTTTAGAAAAACCGACATCCGCTTTAATGCGCCATATATCGCCTTCCCATACCGCATTCAATCCTGTACTCAACAACTCGTTTTCTTGGAACCAAGTTGCGTTATGCACCTCATGGTTTGCATAGGCTAACCCGCCTCCAACAAGCTGTTCACTTCCGTCGGCCTTTGTGATGATCTCGGGCTGAGCTGCAGAATTGTTATAATTCCAATTTTTACTGCTTTGATAATTTCCTAAGTCATTGAAGTACATTTGATCTTCACGTTCTTCAATTTTAAACTTTGAATAAAACAGATCGTATTTTAGCTTTAGTTTATCAGTCGCCTGCCACTCTAGGATCCCCATAGAGCCTAAGCGTTTATTGGTACCAACTTTATCACCTGACTGTGCGCCCCAAGGTGCAGACTCTTGGATACCATTATCGTTAATATCGCCTCTATCAGCGCCATTATTGTAATTCCAACTTTTAGTACCACGTTGTACTGAAGGCTGATCCTGATAAGCAATACCGAAGGCATAACCTAAGTTATCGGTAATGTTATCAACGATACTAAAGCTCAATTTAGAGCCATTGGTTTGCCCATCTGGCAATTCATCAGCCAGATCGTAGTACATACCATTAGCGCTTAATGTTACTTTACGTTCGCTTTGCGCTAATGGACTGACAAAATCCATATTCACTAAGCCAGAAATACCGCCTTCAACATTACTGGCCGTTGGACTTTTATACACTTGAACCGAATTAATCAATTCAGCAGGAAATTGTTCGTAGCGCACATCACGACTTGGCTCACCACTAACAATCTCACGGCCATTCAAAGTGGCCATATTTAACCGAGGCCCCATACCACGAATTGAAATACGACTTGCGTTACCACGATCGCGATCGGCAGCCACCCCAGGCAGACGAGCAAGAGCGTCAGTAATAGTCACATCAGGCATATTGCCAAGATCATCGGTAGAAATTGTTTCGACTGTTTGTGATGAAGTACGTTTGCTAAACAGCGATTGTTTTAGAGTTGAGGCAAACCCCCTAACTTGTATTACCTCAACTTTTTCTTCGGCAGTAGCTGTAGCAGCAACCTCTGTTGTTTCTTTTTTAGTATCATCTTCCGCAGCAAAAGCATGAGTTACATAGCATAAAGGGAGCAATGCAACTGCGACTTTACTGAGTTTGAATATATTATTTTTCATTATCTTATCCATTCTCTTAACATTTATTTTTATAGAGTAGAGAGCGCGACAACCATTTTGTTAACTAGATGTATCCATCTAGCAGATATTTTATAACATCAAGGGTAAACGTTTTCCACAAAAATTTGCATGATTATGGGTAAAAAAAAGGGTAAAACTATGTTTTTAAATGGATTAAATTTATTGTAAATTAAGAGGATTTGCGTATTTTGCTCTAATATCGGGCATTAACCCAATGGAGTGCATCAAGATAGCGCAAATGAACTAAAAGAAATAAAGGGAAAAGGAACTAATTAGTGTTACAGAAAAGATTTACTCACCGAGTAATATAGGAAGAGTTAACTTGCTCAATCTTAAAAGGATAAATTGAATATTGCAGACTGAAATCAGAGTGCGGATTTGCCAGGAAAAAATAGCAACGGAAAAGACAAAGGCCTAGCATTTCTGCTAGGCCTTCTAAATTTGGCAGGGGTGGCAGGACTCGAACCCGCAACCATCGGTTTTGGAGACCGCTGTTCTACCAATTGGAACTACACCCCTGTTGACGAGGGGCATTATGCTAAACCCCCTTCCAAAGGTAAAGTACTTTTTCAAATAAAGTGCTCAATTGCAGTTTTTTCACACAAGTAAGCCGTTCAAAAGCATTTATGAGTAGCTTATGCTTTTACAGGATGCCAGTGGACATTGATTAATTTCGATTGTGATATGGCTAAGTTGCGAAAACTTACTTTCAAGTTGTTGCTTTAATTGCACAGCATCAATGTCACTATGGACTAGTAACGAGACAATCGCAGCATAATGTTCAGCGCTTACCTTCCAAATATGAAGATCAGTAACAATAACGCCATCATGCTCGAGGAAGTGTTTTATTCGTGACTTCTTGTCCAACCCGATTGAATTATCAAGCAAGATTGGACTCGTTTGCTTCATTAACCCCCATGCCCAACGTGTAATAATCACTGCGCCAACTATACCCATAACAGGATCGAGGAATGTCAGTCCCATATATTTACCAAAGACTAGCGCCACAATGGCTAAAACAGACGTTAAAGCATCTGCAAGAACATGGAAATAAGCAGCTCTTAAATTATGATCATGATGATGTACTGGCTCATGCTCATGCTCATGCTCATGCTCAGCGTGATGATGATCATGACTATGATGATCTTTCAATAAAAATACACTAACAATATTGACTGTAAGACCGATAAAAGCAACAAAGATAGCTTGGTTAAAATAGATTTGTTCTGGATTGATAATTCTGACTAATGATTCAACTAACATTATCAATGCAACCATACCTAAAGCGATGGCACTGGTGAAGCCCCCTAGAACACTAACTTTACCGGTTCCAAAAGAAAACTGGGGGTTATCAGCATTTTTGCGGGAATATCGATAGGCAAATAAAGTAATCATAAATGCTGCAGCATGAGTACCCATATGCCAACCATCAGCCAATAATGCCATTGAACCATAAATGGAGCCGGCAATAATCTCAGCTAACATAGTAATAATGGTTAAAATAAGTACGTAAAGGGTATTCCGCTCACCATCAGAGTTCTGATGACTGAATTGATGATGGTGTTGCCATTGTTTTACTGGATGAGATTGAGACGTCATTGAGGCACTTAGATGAGCAAATTAGAGTGACATTATCTATGTATTATCGATTAAATATCAAGTCAAAAGCATATTAAGTCGTATTACATCTGCATAAACAACAACAGTAATTGTTTCTATTGATACATGAATCAATTAATGAGGAACATATCGACCTAATGCTGATCTCGCGCTTTTTAACATATCAAATAATAGACGCAAAAACATTAGCGATATAATGGCGATCTGTCTCACACTCATTTAAGTTATTAAGTCGCCTAGAAATGACATACTCTCGCATGGGCATATCATCCACACGGGTCAATGGTTTAGGTCCAAGAACGGCTTTCAGCCACAAATTGCAGACGTAAAAAAGCCCGCTACATA